>NZ_BAGK01000039.1 GCF_000308795.1 Nocardia thailandica NBRC 100428
AACCGCGAGCGAGGGGGACGCTAACAATGTGTGCTCCGTCACCACACGGGTTTTGAAACATTGGCACTTCAAACTGTGCGGGGGTGCCCGATTTGGGTCCCACCTGGCGCTTCCCCTACACTAGACCGGTTGCCTGCGGGAGCTGTGCCCGCAATTCGGCAGTGAACCCCCAGTGGTTGGCCCGCCAGGGCCGGTGAAATCGCTGGCAGGCGCGCGTCCGGAGGGCGACAGACCATT
>NZ_BAGK01000038.1 GCF_000308795.1 Nocardia thailandica NBRC 100428
CCACCGTGCTGGCCGCGCGGGGCGCGGGACCCGACACCCTGGTCGCCGTCGCGGTGCGCCGCAGCGCCGAGCTGGCCGTCGCGATCCACGCGGTCCTCGCCGCGGGCGCGGCCTACGTGCCGCTGGACCCGGACCACCCGGCCGAACGCACCGCGGCGGTGCTGGCCGCGGCTCGCCCGCTGTGTGTCCTCACCACCACCGCGACCGGTTTCACCGGCGCGGGGGAGACCCCGGTGCTGACGATCGACACCGTCGAACCGGCCGACGGGCCCGCGCCCGCGCTCGCCGTCGCGCGGCCGGACAACCTGGCCTACGTCGTCCACACCTCCGGATCGACCGGAAAACCCAAGGGCGTCATGCTGACCCATCGGCAGCTGGTCGCCCAGTTCCGGTGGTCGCAGCGGACCTACCCGCACGGCCCCGGCGATGTGGTGCTGCACAAGACGCCGGTCACGTTCGACATCTCCACCTGGGAACTGCTGTGGCCGTTGCAGACCGGCGCGACCGTGGTCGTCGCCGAACCCGACGGGCACCGTGACCCGGCCTACCTCGCCCGGGTCATGACCGAACGCGCCGTCACCACCGTGCATTTCGTGCCGTCCATGCTCGACGCGTTCCTGGCCGAACTGCCCGGCGACACGCGGCTGCCGTCGCTGCGGCGGGTGTTCGCCGCGGGCGAGGCGCTCTCCGGCGCGACCGCCCGCCGCTTCGCCGCCGCGCTGCCCGGCGCCACGCTGGTCAACTGGTACGGCCCCGCCGAGGCGACCGTGGTCACCGCGGCGCCCGCGAACGACATCGCCGCCGACGTGGTCGGGGTGCCCATCGGCGCGCCGGTGGCCAACACCCGCGTCCACGTCCTGGACCGCAGGCTCCGGCCGGTGCCGCCCGGCATCGCGGGCGAGCTGTACCTCGAGGGCGTCCAGCTGGCGCGCGGCTACCTGGCCGCGCCCGCGCTGACCGCCGAACGCTTCGTCGCCCACCCCGGCGGCGCCCGCCTCTACCGCACCGGCGACGTCGTGCGCTGGGCGGGGGAGAGCCTCGAGTACCTGGGCCGCAGCGACTTCCAGGTCAAGCTGCGCGGTCAGCGGATCGAGCTCGGCGAGATCGAGGCGGTGCTGCGGACGCACCCGAACGTCCGCAACGCCGCCGCCGCGCTCGTCTCGGGGCCGATGGGCGACCGGCTCGTCGGCTACCTGGTCGCCGAGCCCGGCGCGGGCGACCTCGACCAGGCGTCGGTGCTCGCGCACGCCCGCGCGGCGCTGCCCGGGTACATGGTGCCCGCCGCGCTCGTCGTGCTGCCCGCGCTCCCGCTCAACGCCAGCGGCAAACTCGACCGCAAGGCGCTGCCCGCGCCCGCGGTCGCGACCCGGCCCTACCGTCCCCCGACCACCCCGGTGCAGCGCGCGGTGGCCGAGGTGTTCGCCGAGGTGCTGAACGCGGGCAAGGTCGGCCTCGACGACGACTTCTTCGAGCTCGGCGGCAACTCGCTGGTGGCGACCAAGGCCATCAGCCGCCTGCGCACCCGGGTCGGCGCCGACGTCCGCGTGCAGTGGTTCTTCACCGACGCCACGGTCGCCGCCCTGGCCGACCGCATCGACGCCACCCAGGCCGGCGGCGACTACGACCAGGAGTCCGACGACGCCCTCGACGTGCTGCTGCCCATCCGCAACCGGGTGCCGCACGGCACCGAGGCCGCGGGGCCGCTGTTCTGCATCCACCCGATGTACGGCCTGTCCTGGTGCTACGCCGGGCTCGCCCAGTACATCCCGGCCCGGCGGCCGATCTTCGGTCTCCAGTCGCCCGCGCTGAGCGAGGCCGGCTACCTGCCCGGCACGCTGTCGGAGATGGCCAAGCGCTACGTCGCCGAACTGCGCGAGGTGCAGCCGCAGGGGCCGTACCGGCTCATGGGCTGGTCGCTGGGCGGCGTGCTCGCCCACGCGGTGGCCACCGAACTGCAGGCGGCGGGGGAGCGGGTCGCGCTGCTGGCCATGCTCGACTCGCACCCCGACATCGACGTGCCCGACTTCCACAGCGCCGTGCGCGACGCGCTCGCCGAACTCGGCGTCGACCTGCCCGCCGCCCTGCCGGTCACCGGGGTCCGCGAGCTGAGCGACCAGGCGCTGGCCGCCCTGCACGCCACCATCCCGGCGAACATGGCCGTGCTCACCCCGGAACGGGTGCGCCGGATCTACCGCAGCGCGGTCCGCTCGGCCGAGCTGATCGCCGAGCACCGGCCCGCGGTCTACCGGGGCGAGCTGACCTACTTCAGCGCGCTCGGGCACGAGACCGCGGCCGCCAACTGGGCGCCCTACGTCGACGGCCCGATCGACGACCGCGCGGTCGCCTTCGCCCACGATCAGATGACGACACCGGGCGCGCTGGCCGAGATCGGCCCGCAGCTGTCCGAACTGCTCGATCGGGCGGACCGGAAAGCGGGTCAGGGGTGACGCGGAGTGGCGTGTGGGGCATGATGTGACCGCGCTGTTGTAACAGTTACCACTATCGGGCCGACCCCATAGGCCGTAGGGTCTGGCTCAGCGGTACCTGACGTGCCCGGTCTCCCGGGCGTACCGAAGTCGGAATCGAGACGAAGCGAAGGTGCGAAATTGATCCGTCGGCACACCCGGCGTCGTGGCTCCCGGGCCGCGGCGATGATCGCGGCAGCGGCAGTGGCCGCCGGACTGATGTCCGGCCTCGGCGTCGCCCCGGCTTCGGCCGACCCGATCATCGACTCCAAGAGCCTGCTCGCCAACCCGGTCGCGCCCGACGGTTCCAAGATCGTCAAGGCCGAGGTGAAGGACTCGCGCAGCCTGCGCCTGCACGTGTACTCGGCGGCCATGGACAAGAACATCATCATCGATGTCCAGCGCCCGGCCGACGCCTCGGTCCCGCGGCCCACCCTGTACCTGCTCAACGGCGCGGGCGGCGGCGAGGACTCGGCGTCGTGGGTCGCCAAGACCGACGCGCTGGAGTTCCTGTCGGACAAGAACGTCAACGTCATCCAGCCCATCGGCGGTAAGTGGAGCTACTACACCGACTGGATCGCCGACGACCCGGTCCTCGGCCGCAACAAGTGGAAGACCTTCTTCACCGAGGAGCTCCCCCCGCTGGTCGACGGCGCCCTCGGCACCAACGGCGTGAACGCCATCGCGGGCCTGTCCACCTCGGGTACCACCGTTCTCGCGCTGCCGATCGCCAAGCCCGGCCTCTACAAGGCCGCGGCGGCCTACAGCGGTTGCGCCCAGACCTCGGACCCGATCGGCTCGGAGTTCGTCAAGCTGACCGTCGAGACCTGGGGCGGCGGCGACACCCTGAACATGTGGGGCCCGCAGGGCGGACCCGAGTGGCAGGCCAACGACCCGTACCTGCACGCCGAGGGCCTGCGCGGCCTCGACCTCTACATCTCCACCGGCAACGGCCTGCCCGGCCCGTACGACACCCTCAACGGTGAGTACGCGCTGCCCGGCGCCTACGGCCTGGCCAACCAGATCGTCGTCGGCGGCGTCATCGAGGCGGGCACCAACTTCTGCACCCACAACCTGCAGAACAAGCTGAACCAGCTGGGTATCCCGGCCACCTACAACTTCCAGCCGTCCGGTACCCACTCGTGGGGCTACTGGAAGGACGAGCTGAAGCTGTCCTGGCCGACCCTGGCCCGCGGCCTGGGCCTGTAGGAAGCGGCACCCGCTCCCGTTCCGCGTCGACCGCCCTGCCCGCAGCTCCGCTGCGCGGCAGGGCGGTTTTCGTTGCCGAGCCTTCACACTTTGCCGATGGCGTGTGCGAATTGTGGTTAACTTGTCCGAGGCGGCGTCGTGCCGCGTCTCGGAACGGAAGTGAGTGCATGGTCGCCGATCGCAAGGGAACCGACCGCGCCGACGGCGCGGGCGACCCGTCGTCGGCGCCCGCGCCCCGGGTCGTCCGGCGTCGGCCCAAGGACCGCAAACTGCAGATCATGCGGGCCGCGGCCCGCGCGTTCAGCGCCCGCGGCTACTACCCCGTCGGCGTCGACGAGATCGCCGCCGAGGTCGGCATCTCCGGCCCCGCGCTCTACCGCCACTTCGCCAACAAGTACGCCCTGCTGGTCGCCGCCGCCGAGGAGGGCGCCCGCAGTCTGCGCGACAACGCCCGCGCCGTCGACGACCCGGCCCTGCCCGCCGAAGAGCGGCTCGACGCCCTGCTCACCGCCGTGGCCGAGCAGAACATCGAGCTCCGCCGCGAGGCCGGCCTCTACCGCTGGGAGCGCCGCTACCTCGAACGCGAGGACCGGATCCGCATCCGCGCCTACTACCGCGAACTCGAGGGCCTCATCGCCACGCCCGTCGCCGAACTGCGCCCCGACTGCGACGCCGACGACGTCACCCTGCTGTCGGTCGGCGCCCTGTCGGCCCTGGCCAGCATCGCCGCGCACCGGACCGGCCTCGCCCACCACCGCATGCTCGCCCTGCAACGCGCCATGGCCTGGTCGGTCGTGCGGGCCGAGCTGCCGCCCGCGCCGGCGCCGGGGACCGGCGAGGACGTGGTGCGCGGCCTGCCCGTCACCGCCAAACGCGAACAACTGCTCACCGAGGCGATCCGCATCTTCGGCCGCAACGGCTACCACGAGTCCGGCATCGAGGAGATCGGCGCCGCCGCCGGCCTCAACGCCTCCAGCGTCTACCGCTACTTCGACAGCAAGGCCGACCTGCTCGCCGCGGCCTTCCACCGCACCGCCGACCGCCTCGCCGTCGCCATCGGCGAGGCGCTGGCCGAGGCCACCGACCGGGCCGACGCCGCCCGCCGGATCGCGGGCCGCTTCGCCCGGCTGACCTTCGCGACGCCGGAGATCATGCCCGTCTACTACGCCGAGTTCGGCAACCTGCCCGCGGCCGAACAGCAGAAGCTGCGGGCCGTCCAGCGGCAGAACGTCCTCGAGTGGGCCAACCTGCTCGACGGCGACCCGGTCGAGGCCCGCTTCCGCGTGCACGCCGTCCTCGGCCTGATCATCGACTGCGGCAGGCTGCTGCGCTACGACGGCCGCCCCGAACAGCTGGCCCGCATGGCCGCCCTCACCGACGCGGTGATGTTCAGCCCCGCCGAAGCTTGAACAACATGATCGCGGTGCGCAGATGGCCGGGCCTGCGGTCCAGGGTCGACAGCCGCACCGGCGCCCGGTAGCGCCGCCGCGCGATCGCCAGCGTCCGGCTGAACTCCCGCAGGCCCTGCTCGCCGTGGCTGTGCCCCTGGCCGTACTCGCCGATCCCGCCGAACGGCAGGGCCGGTATCCCCGTGAACGCCGTCGACGAGTTGACCGTCACGACCCCGACGCGCAGCTGCTCGGCCAGCGTCTCGGCGGTGGCGATGTCGCGGCTGAACACCGTGACCGCCACCCCGTTGCCCGCGGCGTTCACCCGCTCGACGGCGTCGGGCAGCCCCGTGACCTGGTTGATGATCAGCACCGGCCCGATGCCCTCGCCGGTGACGGCGATGCTGTCCTCGGGTACGTCGGTGAGCACGATGGGCTCGACGTACGGGTCGCGGATCGACTCGAGCCCGCCGAGCACGGCCTTGCCGCCGCGGGCCAGCGCGTCCCGCACCTGCTTGCGCACCGTCTCGACCTGCGATTCCTCGATCATCGGACCGTAGGCGGCGCGATTGTCGGCGCCCGGCCGCAACGTGCGGGCCCGCTCGGTGACCTTGGCGAGGAAGTCGTCGTAGACGGAGGCGGCCACGTAACAGCGCTGGATGCCGGTGGCGTTCTGGCCCGCGTTCGCCATCGCGCCGAACACGGCCGCCTCGGCGGCGGCGTCGAGGACCGCGTCGACGTGCACGATCATGCTGCCCTTGCCGCTGTGCTCGACGACCACCGGCGTGAGCGTCTGCGCGCACTGGGCGATGACCTCGCGCCCGCCCGCCTCCGGCCCCGCGTAGGCGATCTTGTCCACCGCGGCGCGGCACAGCGCGTTCGCGGTCGCCGCGTCGCCCGTGACGACCTGCAGCACCGGCTGATCGGGCAGGATCGCCGCCCAGCTCCGCGCCAGCCAGACCCCGACCCCGGTGGTCAGCTCATGCGGTTTGAACACCACGGCGTTGCCCGCGGCCAGCGCGTACGCGATCGACCCCATCGGGGTGAAGACCGGGTTGTTCCACGCGCCGAGCACCCCGACGACACCCAGCGGCAGATAGCCGACCGAGGCGTGCTGGTTGCGGGTGAACACCCCGGTGGCCAGCCGCCGCCTGCCGAGGCTGCGCGCGGCGTTGCGGGCCGCCCAGTCCAGGTTCTCCACCGCCTGCATCACCTCGAGGGCCGCGTCGGCCTCGGGCTTGCCGGTCTCGCTGCGCAGGATCTCGATGAGCTCGCCGCTGTGGCGCGCGATATGGCGACACCAGCGCAGCAGGTGTTGCCGGCGGCCCGCGAAACCCAGCTCGCGCCACCAGGTTTCGGTGGCACGCGCGGTCCGGACCGCGCGGGTGACCTCCGCGTTGCCCTGGATCGGGTGGCGCGCCACCTCCTCGCCGGTGCGCGGATCGCGCGAGACCAGTGTGTTGTCGTGTCGGGCCGGCACCCCGGCGCCCGCGTGCGCGAACTCGGCCATGTTCACCTCTCACAGGTCGAGGTGCCACAGTGGCCGACCGGCACACCGGTCCACCTGAGACGAGTGTTTCTCCCCGACGGTCAGGGTATGGCGGGTTACCAAGGGCGACAAGGGTGTTGCGCTGCCCGATAGCTGCCCCTCGGCGCCGTCGGCCCGGTCTACCGGGACGAATCCGGCGAAGCGGGCGAAAAAGTGACCAAACGCACAGTTATCGGCGGGGGTGATCGGGTACGCGCATGCGGGACCTGGAATCGGTCCGGACCGGTAACATCGCGCCGAGTGGTAGGGATTGAGCTACCGGGAACGATGATCCGTGTGCGTTGTCCGACATGTCCCCCGCACCGGCCGATAGTGGAGAGTTGATGCCGAGTACGAACTCAGTGGAGTCGCCCGCAGGTGACGTCGTGACCGGTGGCGCGGAACCCGCGGTGCTCGTCTCCGACGTGCGCAAGTCCTTCGGCGACGTGCACGCCTTGCAGGGCATCAGTTTCCGGGCCGAGAAGGCGAGCGTGCTCGGCATCCTCGGCCCCAACGGCGCAGGCAAGACCACCACGGTCAAGATCCTGTCGACGCTGCTGCGCCCGGACTCGGGCACCGCGCTCGTCGCCGGTCACGACGTGCTGCGCGACCCCGGCGCGGTCCGCCGCTCGATCATGATGACCGGCCAGTACGCCGCCCTGGACGAGAACCTGTCGGGCCGGGAGAACCTGGAGCTGTTCGGCCGCCTCATGGGCCTGACCAGGTCCGCCGCCCGCAAACGCGCCGACACCCTGCTCGCGGAGTTCGACCTGGTCTCGGCGGGCAAGCGGGCTGTACGGCACTACTCCGGCGGCATGCGCCGCCGCGTCGACATCGCCTGCGGCCTGGTCGTGCGCCCCGAGGTCGTCTTCCTCGACGAGCCGACCACCGGCCTCGACCCGCGCAGCCGCCAGGGCGTGTGGGACCTGGTCACCGCCCTCAAGGAACAGGGCATCACCGTCCTGCTGACCACGCAGTACCTCGAAGAGGCCGACGTGCTCAGCGACAACATCATCGTCATCGACCGCGGCACCGTCATCGCCGAGGGCACCGCCGACGAGCTCAAGGCCCGCACCGGCGGCAGCTACTGCGAGATCGTCCCGCTCGATCCCACCCACATCGCGGCCACCGCCGCCGCGCTCGGCGATCTGGTGCCCGCCGCGGTGAGCGCCGAGCTGACCGGCGCCGACAAGCTCTCCATCCCGGCCCCCGAGGGCGCGGCCACGCTCGCCGAGGCGCTGCGCAGACTCGACGGCGCCGGGATAGAACTCGCCGACATCGGCCTGCGCCGTCCCTCCCTCGACGACGTGTTCCTCTCCATCACCGGCCACTCGGGCGGTCACGCGTGACCGTGAGCACCGCCGGAACGGACACTCTGTTCGCCGAGCTACCCGCGGTGCGGCCCAGCAGCTTCGCCCAGTGGCGGGCGCTGACCGGCCGCATCGTGCGCACGATGGCCACCAAGGGGGAGCTGATCGTCGCGGTCCTCACCTCGCTGGTGGTGACCGTCGCCTTCTACCTGCCGCTGCGCTACGTCATGAAGGTGCAGGGCATCGACTACGCCCAGTACGTCATGCCGATCGTGGTCCTGCAGACCATGTCCATGACCATGATGTCGAACGCCCAGCTGGCCGCGTTCGAGGCGCTGACCGGGCTGAGCACCCGCATGCAGACCATGCCCATCGGCACCCTGGTCCCGCTGACCTCGCGGATCTGCGCGGGCCTCGTGCGCTCGGTGGTCTCGCTGATCGCCACCCTGGCCTTCGGCTACCTGATCGGGTTCCGCTTCCAGGCGGGCGTCGGCCAGGCCCTGCTGTTCTGCGCGTTCGCGCTCGCCATCGGCGTCGCGCTGACCCTCGGCGCCGACGCGCTGGGCAGCCTCACCAAGAGCCCGGAGTCGCTGAGCCAGGCCCTGACCCTGCCGATCCTGATCTTCGGCATGCTCTCCACCGGTTTCGTCCCGGAGTCGAGCTTCCCGGAGTGGATCCAGCCCTTCGCGCGCAACCAGCCCATCTCCCAGTTCGCCTACGCGCTCAGCGACATGGCCGAGGGCGGCGTGCACTGGGACGTGCTGATGGTGCCGACGATGTGGCTGATCGGGTTGGCCGTGGTGTTCACGCCGCTGGCCGTGTGGGCGAGTGTGAGGCGATCATGATCACGGAACAGGCCATCCGCGCGGACGCGGACCCCACCCTCGGCGAGGTGGCGACCAAGCTCGCCAACGACCCGCTGCCCGAGGTGCGCGCCAAGAACGCGAACTCGGTGTCGGTGTGGTTCGTGCACAGCGTCATCCAGACCAAGCGCCTGCTCATGGTGTGGCTGCGGGATCCGGCCACCACCATCCAGACGCTCATCTACCCGGCGCTCACCCTGCTGATGTTCCAGGTGGTGCTGGGCAACTCCATCACCAACGCCACCGGCATCCCCGCCATCTACGGTCAGGCCGCGCTGCTCACGCTGATCGCCGCCATGACCGGCGCGGTGGTCAGCGCGCTCGGCTTCAAGCAGGAGAAGGCCACCGGCCTGCTCAGCCGCTTCTACACCATGCCGCTGAACCGGGCCTCGCTGCTCACCGGCCGCCTGGTCGCCGAGGCGCTGCGCATCCTCATCACTACGCTGTTCGTCCTGCTGGTCGCGGTCGTGCTCGGCTTCCGGTTCATGACCGACCCGCTGACCAACATCGCGCTGGTCTGCATCCCGGTGCTGTTCGGCCTCGGCTTCGCGGTGATGGTGACCGCCCTGGCGACCATCACCGAGGGCGTGCTGCTGGTCAGCCTGATCAGCACCTTCAACACGCTGCTGATGTTCTTCAACACCGGCTTCGTGCCCGTGTTCGCCTACCCGACCTGGCTGCAGGACGTGGTGGCGAACCAGCCGATGAGCTGCGCGATCGACGCCATGAAGGGGCTGTCCTACGGCGGCCCGGTTGCCGAGCCGCTGATCAAGACCTTCCTGTGGACCTTCGGCATGATCGCGGTCTTCGCCTACCCGGCGATCCGCGGCTACCGGCGGGCGGCTGAAACATCGTGAGCGCTGGCGCGCTCGAGTTCGCTGAGACATCGTGAGCGCTGGCGCGCTCGAGTTCACGGCCCCTCGAGGCCCGGCGGTCAGGTACCGCGGCTTGCTCCTTCGTCGCCTGCGCCGCGGCACCTGACCGCCGGGCCGGCCGTGAACTGGCCTCCTCGGGGTCGGCCCACCGCGGGTTACGCCCTCGCCGCTGGGCTGCATGCCCGCACGCGGGGGTTTGTGCCCCACGCGTGCCTCCGCCGAGTCACATGCGCACGCTATGCGGGTGAAACCGGGCGATCCGCCGGCTCGAACGGGTAGTCCAGCCAGCGGTCGCGGTTGGTCCAGCCGACCAGGTCGTAGCGCCAGCGGAACGGCCAGGTGTGTGCGACGGTGTTGAACAGCACCGCGCCGAGGGCCGTGTAGTCGCTGTGGTGGGACAGCAGCGCGCGCTGGCCACGGTCGGACTCGGTGAAGAACGCCTCGAACATGGCGATCGACTGATCGGTGGTGAGCCTGCCGAGGCCCCACAGCCCGCGCATCCGCATCCAGTAGACGAGGCGGGCCCGCCACGGCCACAGCGCGGCGACGGGATCCGCGCCGCGGCGCACGGCGTCGACGGCGTCGTCGACCAGGGCAAGGGAGTCGGCCACGCTGTAGCCGGTGCAGGGGTGCATCATCCCGCCGCGGGAACCGAACGGGATCGCGACGCCGGTGCCCTTCCTCGGCGGCGGCTGATCAAGGGGATAGTGGGCGGCCTCGGTCGGCTCGGTGCCGGTGAGGGTGATGCCGTGGGCGGCCAGCCGGTTCAGCGTGCGCCTGCGCAGCTCGTGCTGTGGCATGCCGCCGCGTAAGCCGAGGCTCGTCTCCTCGAAGATGACCTTCCCGTCGCCGAGGGGGACCGCGTACAGGAAGGACGGCGGCTCGTCGGCGCCCGCGCCGTTCTCCGGCCGCCAGTCCAGCAGCAGGCCCTCGCCGTCGCCGACCATGGGCGCCGCGGTGTCGGCGTCGACGAAGATGCCGTGCGCCGACGCCGCCCGCCTCCGGCCGAGGGTCGGCAGGCCGCGGGTGTCGAAGACGGTGCCCGCGGTGAGCACCGCGCCGTCGGCCAGTTCCACCTCGTGCGCCTCGACCCGGCGCGCGCGGGCGGCGAAGACGGTGGCGTCGTCCAGCGACAGCGCCGCGAACAGGCCCGGCTTCGACAGCACGCAGTAGGGCCGCGCGATCGTGTGCTTCGACTTCGTCCACACCGTCGGCGCCTCGATCCGCTGCGCGATCGCCGTGGCGGGCAGCCAGTCCGGCAACTCGTCGATCCAGCAGGAGAAGGTCTCCGGCCACAGCCGGTCGGGGCGCGGATCCACCGCCGCGACGCGCAGCCCGGCCGCCGCGGCCCGGTGCGCCAGCGCGCGCCCGGTCGGGCCGAGCCCGACCACACAGATATCGAATTCCCGCACGCCGCTCACGTCCGCATTCAATCCGCTGCCCGCGCCGCCGCGCAACCACCCACGGGCGGAACCCACAGCGAATCAGTCCCTGCCCCGCACCCCGTCCAGCGCCGCCGGGGCGACGACGACGGAGTACCCGGCCACGTCGATACCGACCGCCGGATCGGCTTCGACGACCAGTTCGTAGTGCTCCCCGACGAGGCGGTAGGCGGTGATCGAGACCCGATACCGGCCTCGGCATACTCCGCGAACTTCCTGATCCGGGCGGCGGGGGATCAGCGCGGGGTGACCCAGGTGGTGATGTCGGCGTGCACGACCTCGATGCCGTCGCGGTCGTAGATCGAGACGGGCACGACCAGGTCCCGGCCCTCGGTGATCGCGGCGAAGTCGGGGATCTCCGGCAGCTTCGCCACCGCGCGCAGGCCGGTCTCGGCCTTGGCCAGGTACTGCACGTTCATGGCCTTGGGGATCCAGCGGTGGGTGGTCGGCACGGTGGCCTCGCTCAGCATCCCCATCGCGACCTCGGCCAGATTGCAGGCCGCGATGGCGTGGAAGGTGCCCAGGTGGTTGTGGATGCCGAACCACTTCGGGGAGGTCACCTCGCACACGCCCGGTTCCAGCCGCACGACCTGCGGCAGCACCGTGCCGAAGTAGGGGACCCGCGCGACCATGCCCAGCGAGAACAGCGCGTGCCCGATCTTGTTGTCGGGCAGTTTCTTCCAGCCGCGGTACGTCGCGGTTTCCTGTGCCATGCCCGCTATCTTACTCCAAAGTAAGATAGCGGTGGAAGGGCGCGCGCCCGGACCGGGCCGGGGGCCGGTGCCGCCCGGCGACCCGGTGGCTACCATGGTTCGGTACAGCCCGCCGGCGACCCGGTGTGGATGCCGCGGCCCGATCCGGCGTGATCGATACCGCAGCACCCCCGATTTGAAGTGCGTTGTCGGCATGGGGCATACTGTTCGGGTTGCCTTGCGAGGGGTCGTGCCTGTTCTGCGGAACGGGCGGATCCGGTGAGGCGAGCAGTACCCAATTTTGCGTACCTCATCGGGAGACCGGTGTGGGTACGTCCGGAGCCACGTTCCGGGTCCTGGTGAGTTATCGACCGGGGCCGAGGAATGAGCGCCAGGGCGACACGCCCGACCGCGTGGACCGGATGAACCATGACAGATGAACAGCGGCGAGGACTGGGCGGGCGCCCGGTCGCGGTCTCGATTCGAGAGTCATTGGCGTGTGTTCGGGCTGTGCAAATTGAGGGTGGTGCGGGAGTTCGCTTCCGTGACCACGAGGAAAAGCGGAGAAAAGGACACTTAGCGTGGCGGGACAAAAGATCCGCATCAGGCTCAAGGCCTATGACCATGAGGCGATCGACGCGTCTGCGCGCAAGATCGTCGAGACGGTGACCCGCACCGGCGCCCGCGTCGTCGGGCCGGTGCCGTTGCCCACCGAGAAGAACGTGTACTGCGTCATCCGTTCGCCGCACAAGTACAAGGACTCGCGCGAGCACTTCGAGATGCGTACGCACAAGCGCCTCATCGACATCCTCGACCCGACGCCGAAGACGGTTGACGCGCTCATGCGCATCGACCTGCCGGCCAGCGTCGACGTCAACATTCAGTGACGGGGACTCGAGACATGACTGACAACAAGAACCGGCCTGCCGCCGGCATCCTGGGCACCAAGCTCGGCATGACCCAGGTCTTCGACGAGAAGAACCGCGTCGTCCCGGTCACCGTCATCAAGGCGGGCCCGAACGTGGTCACCCAGATCCGCACCGAGGAGCGCGACGGCTACTCCGCCGTCCAGATCGCCTTCGGCGCCATCGACCCGCGCAAGGTGAACAAGCCGACTTCCGGCCAGTTCGCCAAGGCAGGCGTGACCCCGCGCCGCCACGTGACCGAGATCCGCGTCGCCGACGCGTCCGGCTTCGAGGTCGGCCAGGAGCTCTCCGCCGACGTGTTCGAAGAGGGCAGCTACGTCGACGTGACGGGCACCAGCAAGGGCAAGGGCTTCGCCGGCACCATGAAGCGCCACGGCTTCCGTGGCCAGGGTGCCTCCCACGGTGCGCAGGCCGTGCACCGTCGCCCGGGTTCCATCGGTGGCTGCGCCACCCCCGGCCGCGTGTTCAAGGGCATGCGCATGTCGGGCCGTATGGGTAACGACCGCGTCACCACCCAGAACCTGTCGGTTCACAAGGTGGACGCCGAGAACGGCCTCCTGCTGATCAAGGGTGCGATCCCGGGCCGCAAGGGTGGCCTCGTGATCGTCAAGAGCGCCGTGAAGGGTGGTGCGCACGCATGACCAGCTCTGCTGTCAACACAGAGAAGGCTGCAAACCTGACGCTGCCGGTCAAGGAGATCGGTGGCAAGACCAACGGCACCGTCGAGCTCCCCGCGGAGATCTTCGACGCGCCGGCCAACATCGCCCTGCTGCACCAGGTCGTCGTCGCGCAGCTCGCCGCCGCCCGTCAGGGCACCCACGCGACCAAGACCCGCGGTCAGGTGTCCGGTGGTGGCAAGAAGCCGTACCGCCAGAAGGGCACCGGTCGCGCCCGCCAGGGCTCGACCCGCGCGCCGCAGTTCGCCGGCGGTGGCACCGTCCACGGCCCGCAGCCGCGTGACTACAGCCAGCGGACCCCCAAGAAGATGAAGGCCGCCGCCCTGCGTGGCGCCCTGTCCGACCGGGCCCGCAACGATCGCATCCACGTGATCACCGAACTGGTGGCCGGCCAGGCGCCGTCGACCAAGACCGCCAAGACCTTCCTGTCCGAGCTTTCGGACCGCAAGAAGTTCCTGGTCGTCGTCGGCCGCGAGGACATTGCCGCGTGGAAGAGCGTGGCGAACCTGCAGAACGTGCTGCCGATTGCTCCGGACCAGCTGAACACCTACGACGTGCTGAACAGCGACGACGTGGTCTTCAGCGTCGAGGCGCTCAACGCCTTCGTGCACGGCCCGGCCGAAGCTGCACAGGAGGAGAGCAAGTGACCACCATCGCCGACCCCCGCGACATCCTGCTGGCGCCGGTCATCTCGGAGAAGTCCTACGGACTGATCGAGGAAGGCACCTACACCTTCCTGGTGCACCCGGACTCCAACAAGACGCAGATCAAGATCGCCGTCGAGAAGGTCTTCGGTGTCAAGGTCACCAGCGTCAACACCGCCAACCGTCAGGGCAAGCGCAAGCGGACCCGCTTCGGTTACGGCAAGCGCAAGGACACCAAGCGCGCGCTCGTGACCATCTCGGCCGACAGCAAGCCCATCGAGATCTTCGGAGGCCCGGTCGCGTAAGCGGCGGGGAATCCAGAAAGCAGAGAAGAACTCATGGCAATCCGTAAGTACAAGCCGACAACCCCCGGTCGCCGCGGGTCGTCCGTCTCGGACTTCGCCGAGATCACCCGGTCGACCCCGGAGAAGTCGCTGCTCCGCCCCCTGACCAAGTCCGGTGGCCGCAACGCCCACGGCCGGATCACCACCCGTCACCGGGGTGGCGGTCACAAGCGTGCCTACCGTCTGATCGACTTCCGTCGCCTGGACAAGGACGGCATCCCGGCCAAGGTCGCGCACATCGAGTACGACCCGAACCGCACCGCGAACATCGCCCTGCTGCATTTCGCCGACGGCGAGAAGCGCTACATCATCGCGCCGAAGGGCATCAAGCAGGGCAGCCCGATCGAGTCCGGCCCCACGGCCGACATCAAGCCGGGCAACAACCTGCCGCTGCGCAACATCCCGACCGGTACCACGATCCACAACGTGGAACTGCGTCCGGGTGGCGGTGCCAAGCTGGCCCGTTCGGCCGGTAACAGCATCCAGCTGCTGGGCAAGGAGGGTCCGTACGCGACCCTGCGTCTGCCCTCCGGCGAGATCCGCCGCGTCGACGTGCGCTGCCGCGCCACCGTCGGCGAGGTCGGCAACGCCGAGCAGTCGAACATCAACTGGGGTAAGGCCGGCCGTATGCGCTGGAAGGGCCGCCGCCCCACGGTCCGTGGTGTCGTCATGAACCCGGTCGACCACCCGCACGGTGGTGGTGAGGGCAAGACCTCCGGTGGTCGCCACCCGGTCTCGCCCTGGGGTCAGCCTGAGGGCCGCACCCGTAAGCCCAACCGCCCGAGCGACAAGCTCATCGTCCGCCGCCGCAAGACCGGCAAGAAGCGCTAAGGAGGAGGTAAGAAATGCCACGCAGCCTCAAGAAGGGCCCGTTCGTCGACGACCACCTCCTCGCGAAGGTGGACGTCCAGAACGAGAAGGGCACCAAGCAGGTCATCAAGACCTGGTCGCGTCGTTCGACCATCATCCCCGATTTCATCGGCCACACCTTCGCCGTCCACGACGGTCGCAAGCACGTGCCGGTGTTCGTCTCGGACAACATGGTCGGGCACAAGCTGGGTGAGTTCGCGCCCACCCGCACGTTCAAGAGCCATGTCAAGGATGACCGGAAGAGCAAGCGGCGATGACCGATAACACAGCAACGGTTGAGCAGAACCCCACTGCCCGGGCGACCGCGAAGCATGTGCGGGTCACCCCGATGAAGGCTCGTCGCGTCGTGGACCTGGTCCGCGGCAAGCGGGTCGAGGACGCCCTGGCCATCCTGAAGTTCGCGCCGCAGGCCGCGAGCGAGCCGGTGGCCAAGGTCGTGGCGAGCGCCGCGGCGAACGCCGAGAACAACCTCGGCCTGAACCCGGCGACCCTGGTCATCTCGACGGCCTACGTCGACGAGGGCGCCACCATGAAGCGTTTCCAGCCGCGGGCCCAGGGCCGTGCGTTCCGGATCCGCAAGCGCACCAGCCACATCACCATCGAGGTCGAGAGCGTGCCCACCGCCGGTGCTGCTCGCAGCCGCCGGAAGGGAGGGGCAAAGTAAATGGGACAGAAGATCAACCCCCATGGCTTCCGCCTCGGTATCACCACCGACTGGAAGTCGCGTTGGTACGCGGACAAGCAGTACGCGGAATACGTGAAGGAAGACGTTCAGATCCGCAAGCTCCTCGCCACCGGCATGGAGCGCGCGGGCATCTCGAAGGTCGAGATCGAGCGCACCCGTGACCGCGTGCGTGTGGACATCCACACCGCGCGTCCGGGCATCGTGATCGGCCGTCGCGGCGCCGAGGCCGACCGCATCCGCGCCGAGCTGGAGAAGCTCACCGGCAAGCAGGTGCAGCTGAACATCCTCGAGGTCAAGAACCCCGAGTCCGATGCGCAGCTCGTCGCCCAGGGTGTGGCCGAGCAGCTGTCCAACCGTGTGGCGTTCCGTCGCGCGATGCGCAAGGCCATCCAGTCGGCCATGCGTTCGCCGAACGTCAAGGGCATCCGTGTGCAGTGCTCGGGCCGCCTCGGTGGCGCCGAGATGTCGCGCTCGGAGTTCTACCGTGAGGGTCGGGTTCCGCTGCACACCCTGCGTGCGGACATCGACTACGGCCTCTACGAGGCCAAGACCACCTTCGGTCGCATCGGTGTGAAGGTCTGGATCTACAAGGGCGACATCGTCGGCGGCCGTCGTGAGCTGTCCGCCGCCGCTGCCGCGCCGGAGCGCCCGCGTCGCGAGCGTCCGAGCCGCCCGCGTCGTTCCGGTTCCGCCGGCACCACCGCGACCTCCACCGAGGTCGGTCGCGCCGCCACCGCTGTGGCCGACGCACCGGCAGAGAACCAGGAGGGCTGACGCATGCTGATGCCCCGTCGCGTCAAGCACCGCAAGCAGCACCACCCGTCCCGCTCCGGCATGTCCAAGGGCGGCACCGCGGTGGCGTTCGGTGAGTACGGCATCCAGGCTCTCGAGCCGGCCTACGTCACCAACCGTCAGATCGAGTCGGCGCGTATCGCGATGACCCGCCACATCAAGCGTGGCGGCAAGATCTGGATCAACATCTACCCCGACCGCCCGCTCACCAAGAAGCCTGCCGAGACCCGCATGGGTTCCGGTAAGGGTTCGCCGGAGTGGTGGGTCGCGAACGTGAAGCCCGGTCGGGTCATGTTCGAGATGTCTTACCCGAACGAGGAGACCGCTCGCGAGGCCCTGCGCCGCGCGATGCACAAGCTCCCGATGAAGTGCAGGATCGTGACCCGGGAGGAGCAGTTCTGATGGCTACCGGTACCCCGGCCGCGGAGCTCCGTGAGCTCAACGAAGAGGAGCTCGTCGCCCGTCTGCGCGAGTCGAAGGAAGAGCTGTTCAACCTGCGCTTCCAGATGGCGACTGGTCAGATGACCAACAACCGTCGCCTGCGCGTGGTGCGTCACGAGATCGCGCGCATCTACACGGTCATGCGTGAGCGCGAGCTCGGCCTGGCCACTGCACCCGCCGGCAAGGGAGATGCGGCATGAGCGAGAATGCAATCGAGCGTAACCGCCGCAAGGTGCGGATCGGCTACGTCGTCTCGGACAAGATGAACAAGACGATCGTCGTCGAGCTGGAAGATCGCGTGAAGCACAAGCTTTACGGCAAGATCATCCGCACCACCTCCAAGGTGAAGGCGCACGACGAGAACGAGATCGCCGGCGTCGGCGACCGCGTTCAGCTGATGGAGACCCGTCCGCTGTCGGCCACCAAGCGCTGGCGTCTGGTCGAGGTCCTGGAGAAGGCCAAGTAAGGCCGACTCCTCGATCCATCGAGAGTCCCGCCGAAGGCCCGTCACCCCGCTCCGGGGTGGCGGGCCTTCGCCGTTCCCGGAGGCAGGGCTTTCGCCTCGGGACGGACGGAGGAGGCCCGCCTCCGGGTGGGGAAGCGGGCCTCGTACCCGGTCGGGGTGGCTCAGCCGGTGTAGGCGTAGGGGCGGGTCATGCGCTGGGCGAGCTCGATGACGTTGGCGACCGTCCGGCCCGAGACACCGACCTCGGCGCCGATGCTGGGGGCGGGCCAGGACTCGTTGGTGAGCTCGAGGATCTGCTCGACCTGGTCGAGGGTGAGGCGCAGAGGGTTGCGCGTCGCGATGATCTGGCGCGCGAGGGCGCGGACCTCGTCCTCCTCGTCGAATTCCGCCGCCGCGAAGTCCTCGTCGTCGTCGTCCTCCTCGTCGACGGCGTCCTCTTCGGCCACGGCGGCCGGGTCGGGGTCGGCGGTGGGCGGGACGTCCTCGGCCCTGGTATCGGGTTCGGTCGGGAAGGCCAGTTGTTCCGGCGCGGGATCCGCGACGGTGCTCGGCTCGTCGGCCGCGGGCGTCGGTGCCGGTGTCTGCTCCGGTGCCGACGAGGTGTCGCCGTTGTGGTCACGGGCGGCGGTGCCGGCGTGCGCCGTCGCCTCGGGAACCGGCTCGGCGCCGACGGGTTCGTCGTCGGTGACGTGCGCGGGGGTCAGGACCGGTATTCGGCGTAAGGCGGGCGCGGGTTCGGCGTGCGCGCGGTGCGCGGTGTCGCGGCGGTGGGTCTGTGCGGCCTTGTGGACGAGTTCGATGGTGCCCGGCGCGGGGGTGGGCACGATGCCTCGGGCGATCCGGCCCTGCGAAACAGTCTCGTGCGCGGCAAGTTCCGCCGTCGGCGCGATCGGCCGCAGCGCGGCGGGCTCGGCGTCCCCCCGCGCCGCAGCGTCGTCGCCGGTCCGTGCGGCGACCTGATCCCGGGCGACCAGCGCCTCGGTGTCCGGCTGGTATCCGTGCGTCTGTCGGGCGGTACGCGTTGCGGCGCGGGCCATTTCGTCGTCGATGCGGCGCGGGTCGGCGGAGGCGTCGTGTGCGGCCGGTTCGTCGCCAGGGGCGCCGGAGGTCCGGGTCGGTTCCGCAGGTGCGGAGGCTGTGGCCGGTGCGTCGCTCGGCGCCGCGTCGGTCCGCTTCGGTGCGGCGGTGGCCGGGACCGCGGCCGGTCGACTGCTCTGTGTGCCATCGGTCGGCGTCGGCGCTACCGGTGCCGGGGCGGAGACAGACACGTCGCCCGGGGTGTGGCCGGCGTGGCTCGGCTCGGCGGACACGGGCTGGGTGGCCGTTTCCTTGCCGCGGACGCCATGGGTTCGGGTCGGCACCGCGGGCGCGGGGTCTGCGGCCGCTGCGTCGCCAGGCCGAACAGTTCCGGCGGACGCGTAGTGCGTGACGGCTTCGTCGTCCGCGCCCTTCCGGGCCCGGACCTGCTCTGCCGGTGCGGAATTCGCGGCCAGTGCCAGGCTGGCGGCCGTGCCGACCCGGGTCGGCTGGGCGGTGCCGGCGTTCGCGGCCCGCTCTTCGCCGGTGACACCGGAGGTCAGGGTCGGGTACACCGGGGCGGATTCCGCGCTCGGACCGCCGGCCGGGGTCGATTCGGCGTGCGCGGCGGGCGTAGCCGGTACTCGGCCGGTCCGGGTCGATTCGACGCTGCTGTGGTCGGTGGCCGCTCCGTTGCGCGGTGCGTGGTCGGCCCGGGACGGGTCCGCCGGCGCGGGGTCTGCCGTTGGGCCGCTCGGGGCGACGGCGGCCCGATGCCGCTCGGCGGAGGCGGAGTGTGCGGCCGCTTCGTCGCTCGGGGCCTCGTCGGTCCGGGGTGGTTCGGTGACCGAAGAGACGGATTCTCCGACGTGGGCGGCCAGGGGTTGTTCGATGGTCGGCAGGTCGCGAGTCGGGATCTCGGGGGAGGGACGGTTGTCCGACGCCGACGCCGACGCCGACGCCGACGCCGACGCCAACCCCGCCGACGCCGACGCTCCGAGGTGCGGGACGTCGACGGTCGACGCGTCGCCGGCGGCATGCGTCGGCTCGATGGGAGACGCAGCCGTATCGACGCGGGGCGCATCGGAGGTTGGGGCTTGGGCGGCGGCGATGTGCGCGTGCCCGGGCAGCGCGTCCGACGGGAGGGACCCTCGGTCGGCAGGGGTGCCGGTGCGGACGGCCGGTTCCGGGCGGGCGAGGCCCGTGGCCGCGCCGTCGCGTCCGGCCTGGTCGGTGCGGGCCGGTTCGTCCCGCCGCGCGTCGGTGCGCCGGTCCTGCGGTGCGTGACCGGTGCGGTCGGCGTCAGCAGGTGCGGTGGCGAGGGGGTCGGCCTGTCCGGCGGGTGTGGCAGGGGCCCAGGTCGCGGGCGCGGGCTCGGGGGCGCGTGCGGCGGCGGTGGGTTCCGGGGCGTCGGCCGGCGTCGCGATCCGCTCGTGTCCGGCGTCCAGCGAGACACCGGCGCCGATCGGCACGAATCCGTCCCGCTCGGGGCCGACCTCCGCCGACACCCGGCGGAGGGGCGAGCCGACCTCGGCGACGACACCCCGATCGGCGGGCAGCTCGACCATCGCGGCGTCGATGAGCAGCGCGTACCGCGCGGACACCCACGCGTGCAGCCAGATCACCACGCCCACCATGACCGGGGCGATGGCGAACTCGGCGGCGCGGCCGAGGTCGCCGGAGGCCAGGTGCGGGCCGGTGTTGAGGGCGACGGTGGTGCCGAGCAGGGCGGCTTCGAAGAAGAAGACCTTGCCGCGGTCCAGCTCGCGGCCCCAGCGGGCGGCGGTGGTCGCGGTGATCATGATGACGATGATCGGGATGGAGATCATCGCCTCGATGCCGAAGCTGAGCCAGTACAGCGGGTCGCGCATGTCGCCGCTGGGGACCAGGTTGTGCTGGACGTTGACGCCCGCCCACACCATGCCGAGGACGACCACGCCGATGAGCGCGCGCGAGGACCACTCCGAGCGCCGGTAGAGCTGGGCCACGCGGGCGTCGGCGCTGGAGACCCGGCGGCGGGCGGCGAGGGCCTTGCGATGCCAGCGGGCGTCGGCCTCGTCGGCGCGCCGCAGTGCCGCGCCGACGCGGCGGTCGCGGCGGTCTGCCGCGAGTTCGTCGCTGACCGCCTGCTTGCGCTGCTTACGGCGTTGCGCCCGGATCCACTCGGCGAGGTCCCGTTCGGCCGCGATCTCCGCGTCCGACAGCGCCGTGTAGAGGGCGCTGTCGTGCTGCAGGGAGATCTTTCCGCGCGCGGCCTCCACCTGCTGCGCGAGTGCCGTGACCTCGTTCTCCGCCCGATTCTCGGACATGTACGCGCCTTCCGGTCACTCGAACATATGGACTATCGAACATATGTGTGATTGCCAGAGAGCGTAAACAACAGCCGCCCCACGGTCAACGACTGTCACGGTGACCGGGAGGGGAAGGGGGCTGGACGGCTGGGGTCAGCGCAGCGCGGTGTGCCACACGATGGCGGCGGCGAGGGCGCCCGCGCCGTTGAGTGACCAGTGCAGCGCGATGGGCGCGAGCAGGCTGCCGCTGCGGCGGCGCAGCCAGGTGAACACCATGCCCGCTGCGGCGGTGGCGAGCACGGCGAGGGTGATGCCCGCGATCTGGCCGGGCAGCCCGCCGCCGACGATCGCGGACAGGCCCTTGTTGCCGTCGGTGAGGCCGAGGGAGGACGCGATGTGCCACAGGCCGAACAGCAGTGACCCGCCCGCGAAGAGCCCGCGCACGCCGACCGCCCGGTCGAGGGTGCCGTGCAGGACGCCGCGGAAGGCGAGCTCCTCGGGGATGACAGTCTGCAACGGGATGACGATCATCGAGGCGATGAGCGCGCCGGAGAGGGTGGCGTAGCGGTCGGCGAGGAAGAAGGGCCGGGTGAGGGGGAGCAGCGCGCCGATCGCGACGGCGGCCAGCACGATGCCGACGGCGCCGAGCGCGTACAGCGTGCCCTTGCGCCAGTGCCGGGGCGAGAGGCCGAGTTCGGCCCAGCCGAGTCCGCGCTTGCGCATGAGCGCCAGCAGCAGGAAGGCCGCGACGGGCACGGCGACGAGATTGGCCCACGCGGTGGTGAAGTGGGCGATGAGATTGGTGCCTGCCAGGACCACGACCACGACCGCGATGTCGAGGTAGGCGTGCAGCGTGGGTCGGGGGGCGACGGCGACGTCGGCGGCGGGGGCGGACACCCGGCCGAGTCTACGGAAAGATCACGGCCGGGTCACGGGCCGCTGAACGAGAGACTCCGCACACCGCGATAGGGAACTCCTATGGTCCCGGCGGCGTCTGGCTCGGCGGCGTGGCGCCGCGCGTCAGGCCGGGGTGACCGGGCTCACCGCCCAGCCCGCGTAGTCGCTCCAGGCCTGCAGGCCGCGCCGGGTCTCGAACCGGCGCGGCGCGCCGCTGACGGGATCGGTGAACTCCAGGGAGGCGGCCAGGAGTTGCAGCGGGCGGGAGTAGTCGTCGACCGGTTTTTCGGTGAGGACCGGGTAGAAGTCGTCGCCGAGGATCGGCACGCCGAGGCTGTTCATGTGCAGCCGCAGTTGATGGGTGCGGCCGGTGTGCGGGCGCAGCCGGTAGCGGCCGAGTCCGTCGCGGTGCTCGATCAGTTCGACCTCGGTCTCGGCGTTCACCTCGCCGGGCACCTCGCGCGCCGCGATGACGTGCTTCTCCTTGACGATCCGGCTGCGCACGGTGCGGGGCAGCGTCAGCGCCGGATCGTGGGGCGCGACGGCCTCGTACTCCTTGCGTACGGTCCGGCGGTGGAACATCGTCTGGTAGGCGCCGCGCCGGGCGGGGTTCACCACGAACAGCACCAGCCCCGCGGTGGCCCGGTCGAGCCGGTGCGCCGGGACGAGGTCGGGCAGGTCCAGCTCGCGGCGCAGCCGGACCAGCGCCGTCTGCAGGATGTGCTGGCCGCGCGGGATGGTGGCCAGGAAATGCGGCTTGTCCACGACGAGCAGATCCTCGTCGCGGTGGACGATGCCGATCTCGAAGGGCACCTCGCGCTCGGTGGGCAGGTCGCGGTGGAACCACACCGCGCCGCCGGGGACGAACGGCGCGTCGGGGGCGATCGGGCCGTCCAGGTCGACGATCTCCCCGTCGCGCAGCATCTCGTCGATCCGGGCGGGGTCGACGCGGGGCAGCCGCTCGACCAGGTGGTCGCGGACGGTCGCCCAGGAGCCCTCCTCCGGGAACCGGAGCCGGGCGGGGTCGAGGCCGTGCCGTTTCGGCAGCGGCGGGGTCTGCCTGCGTCTCATCGCCTGCGACCCTATCGGCAGGCGCCGCGCTCAGAATCCGCGCACACGCTCCGGGGTGATCCGCAGCACCACCGCGTAGTCGGCGAAGAACTTCTCCCGTGACATGCCGAGTTCGGCCAGCCCGTCGGTGTACTTCGCGACGAAGGCGTCGAGTTCGGCCGCGGGGACGGGGGTCTCGTCCACCCGGGCGGTGCCGGTCAGGACCACCACGTCACCGCCGCTCGGCGTGCTGTTGAGGTTCAGCGACACCTTCGGCTGGGCGGCGATGTTGGCGAGTTTGGGGGTGCCCGGCTGGGTGAAGACGAGGAACTCGCCGTCGTGCCAGCGGAACCAGACCGGGTTGGGCTGCGGCGTGCCGCTGCGGCCGGTGGTGGTCAGCCAGATCACCTGCTCGGTGTCCAGCCGCCGGGTGACGCGGGCGCCGAAGTCGGTACTCGGATCGATCAGGGACATGCGGGCACTCCTGTCGGGAGGGTCGGTCGAACCTGTCCGTCAGCGGCAACGCCGCTGGGGCGCGGCGCATTCCGCGTGCCGGTGCCCTCGGCCGTGGTGGGCCTGCCCCCGGCCGCCAAGCTAACTTAGCCTTACCTTCGTTACCTGTGTGACAATGCAGGCGATCCGGGCGCCGTTCCGGGGGAGAACGAGAGGGCTGGACAGACGATGACGGTGGAGGAGGCGGCGCTTCCCGCGGCGCGGGCGGGGAATCGCCCGCCGCGGGAAGCGGCGAAGGCGAAGAAGCAGGCCGAGGCGCGGGCGCGGCAGGAGATCATGGCCCCGGTCCGGGTGCCGCTGCTGATCGCGAGCCTGCTGACGGTGCTGGTGTCGGCGGCGACGGTGGTGCCGTTCGTCCTGGTGGTCGAGGCGTGCCGGGAACTGCTGGACGACCCGATCGACACCGACCGGGTGTGGCGGCTGTTCCTGCTCGCCGCGCTGGTGCTGGCGGGCCGGGCCGTGCTGCAGGCGGTCATCCTGACCGGCACCCACCTGGTCGACGGCGGCTTCCAGCTCGCGGTGCGCAGGCGGCTCGCCCGGAAGCTGAGCCGGGTCCCGCTCGGCTGGTTCGGCGAACACATCTCGGGCGAGGTGAAGAAGTACCTGCGCGACGACGTCGAGGCGCTGCACTATCTGGTCGCGCACGCCCGCGTCGACTTCGTCGGCGCCCTCACCGTCCCGCTGATCACCCTGGTCTACCTGTTCGCGGTCGAGTGGCGGCTCGCCCTGGTCCTGCTGCTGCCGGTCCTCGGGTACGCGCTGCTGTTCGGCCGGATGATGGACCGCGACGGCCGCGACCGCGTGCTGGTCTACAACCGGGCCGAGGAACGCACCCAGCAGGCCGTCATCGAGTTCGTCGACGGCATCGGCGTGGTGCGTGCGTTCGGTCAGGCGGGCAAGGCGCACGGCGGAGTTCCAGGCCGCCGTCGACCATCAGGCCAGGGCCGTCGACCGGATGAAGACCCCGATCATCGGCGTGCAGTCCGCCTCCGACATCGTCGTGATGCCGGTCTTCGTGATGCTGCTCGTCGTCGTCTTCGGGCTGGCCTTTGTCGGCCTCGACTGGGTGCGCCCGCTCGACCTGCTGCCGTTCCTGCTGGTCGGCCTCGGCATCGGCAGTTCGCTGCTCGGCCTGAGCTACGCGGGTCAGACGCTGCGGTCCGCCCGTGAGGCCGCGCTGCGCCTGCACGGCCTGCTCGCCGAGCCCGAACTCGCCGCGGGCGCCGAGGAATCCGCGCCGCTCGCCGGGCCTGCCACGGTGCGCTTCGAGAACGTCTCCTTCGGCTACCGCGCCGACCGCGAGGTCCTGCGCGGCGTCGACCTGGAACTGGCCGCGGGCACGCTGACCGCCCTGGTCGGGCCGAGCGGTTCCGGCAAGTCGACCCTGGCCAAGCTGCTGCCGCGCTTCTACGACGTGACCGGTGGCCGGATCACCATCGGCGGCCGCGACATCCGCGACTTCACCTCCGAACAGCTCTACCGCACCGTCGGTTTCGTGTTCCAGGATGTGCGCCTGATCCGCGGTTCGATCCGGGACAACCTGCTGCCTGCCCGCCGGGGGGCGTCCGATCAGGACCTCGAACGCGCCGCGCGGGCCGCGCAGATCCACGACCGCATCCTCGCCCTGCCCCGTGGCTACGACTCCGAGATCGGCGTGGACGCGACGCTGTCCGGCGGTGAGGCGCAACGGCTGTCGATCGCGCGCGCCCTGCTGGCCGACACCCCCGTGCTGGTCCTCGACGAGGCCACCGCCTTCGCCGACCCCGAGTCGGAGGCGGCGGTGCAGGACGCGCTGGCCGCGCTGGTGGCCGGGCGCACGGTCCTGGTCATCGCGCATCGCCTGCACACCATCACCGGCGCGGACCGGATCGTCGTCCTGGCGGACGGCGCCGTCGCCGAGTCCGGCACCCACGCCGACCTGCACGTCGCGGACGGCCTCTACCAGCGGCTCTGGGAGACCAACGAGGCGGCTCTCGGCGACCTGGCCCTGATCGACACCGCGGAGGGCGCTCGATGATTCGCAAGGTTCTCGGCCTCATCCCGGCCGACTTCGCCCACCTGACCCCGCGGTTGTTCGCCGCCATCGTCGCCCAGGCGCTGTGCCAGGCGGCGGCCTACCTGCTGCTGGTCCCGGTGCTGGAGTCGGTGTTCGCCGGCGAGTTGTCGCGCGTCTGGGTCTGGACGCTCGGCATGGCCGTCGCGGTGGCGGGCGTGATCGTCTTCGGCTACCGGCAGGCGTCGACCGGCCTGCGCATCGGCATCGGGATGCAGCGCGGCCTGGCCACCCGGATCGGCGACCGGCTCAACGCCCTCCCGCTCGGCTGGTTCGAGACCCACGACGCGGGCCCGCTCTCGCGGCTGGTGGTCGATCAGGTCCGCGAGACGCAGGGTCTGGTCGCCTACCTGCTGGCCAAGATCCTCACCGGCGTGATCGTGCCGGTGGCGGTCGCCCTCGGCATGCTGGCCGTCGACTGGCGGATCTCGCTGGCCATGCTGCTCGCCGCGCCGGTGCTCTACGCCGTCAACCGGCTCGCCGACGGCGCGTATTCGCGCGCCGACGCCCGCCTGCACGACGCCGCGGCCGAAGCCGATTCGCGGATCATCGAATTCGCGCAGGCCCAGCCGGTGCTGCGCGCCTTCGGCGCCGTCGGCCGCGACAACAGGGCCCTCGACACCGCGCTGACCGAGCAGCGCAGGGCGGGCCTGGCGATGATCGCGGCCGCCGTGCCCGGTCTCATCCTGTTCGCGCTGTTCGTCCAGGCGGTGTTCCTCGTGCTGGTCTACCTGGCGCTGGGCGAGGTGACCGGCGGCGAGATCTCGGCCGCCGCCGCCATCGCGCTCATCGCGGTGAGCGCGCGGTTCGTCGAGCCGCTCAACCAGGCCGCACAGCTGGGTTCCGCCCTGCGCTCCGCGGGCGCGGCGGCCGACCGGATCGACGCCCTGCTCGCCGAGCCGGTGCTGCCCGAAGCCGCGACGCCGGTGACCCCGGGCGCGCCGTCGGTGGTGTTCGACTCCGTCTCCTTCGGTTACCGCGACGGTCACCGCGTGCTCGACGACGTCTCCTTCGAGGTCCCCGCGGGCACGACCACCGCCGTCGTCGGGCCGAGCGGCGCGGGCAAGACCACGCTGCTGCGCCTGGCCGCCCGCTACGCCGACGTCGACGGCGGCCGGGTGCTCGTCGGCGGCCACGACGTCCGCGAGCAGCCGTCGGCGACGCTGTTCGAGCAGCTGGCGCTGGTCTTCCAGAACGTCTACCTGTTCGATCGCACGCTGGCCGACAACATTCGCGTCGGCAGGCCAGACGCCACCGACGAGGAGGTCCGCCGCGCCGCGGAGGCGGCCCGGGTCGACGAGATCGTCGCCCGGTTGCCGGAGGGCTACGACACCCGGGTGGGGGAGGGCGGCGCCGCGCTGTCCGGCGGTGAGCGGCAGCGGGTGTCGATCGCCCGCGCCCTGCTGAAGAACGCCCCGATCGTGCTGCTCGACGAGGCGACCAGCGCGCTGGACCCGCACAGCGAGGCGGTGGTGGTCCGTGGCATCCACGAGATCACCCGCGACGCGACGGTGATCGTGGTCGCGCACCGCCTGGCGACCATCGCCCACGCCGACCAGATCCTCTTCGTCGACGGCGGCCGCATCGTCGAGCGCGGCACCCACGGCGAACTCCTCGCGCTGGACGGCCGTTACGCCGCCTTCTGGCACGAGCGTTCCCGCGCGACCGGCTGGCGGCTGGATCCGCGGGGCGCCGGCGCGCTCGCGTCGCGGCCCTAGAGACGACGGCCGGGCGGGACTCGTGCTCGACGCACTCGTCCCGCCCCGCTCGTCGTCGGACGTCCGCCGGCCCCCTCGACGGCGGCCCGGCGGGTGTCGGCTACTTCCAGTAGGCCTGGTACTTCAGCTGGGTCTTGGGCAGGCCGTGCGTGCCCTTGAGGCTCTTCACGATCGAGCGGGTGGTCTGCCCGCAGCACGCGACCCAGCCGAACGCGTCACCGGCGACGGTGATCTCCTGCGCGGCCTCGCGCATGAGCCTGCCGTCGTCCACGCGCTGCAGCCAGGTGATCTCGTGGTTGGCGCCCGCGCGCACCGGCAGGGACTTGTCGGACTCGTACTGCCACTCCAGCCAGACGCGGGCCGGGGTGTCGCCGATCGACTCGAGCAGGGAGTTGATCGCGGGCAGCGAGGCGGAGTCGCCGAAGACGACGTACTCCGACGGGGTGGTCGCGGGGAGCTGGAAGTCCGAGCCGAGGACGGTGGCCTCGAGCGGATCGCCGACCTGGGCGCGCTCGGCCCACCGGCAGGCGGGGCCGCCGTGCAGGGCGAATTCGATGAAGAAGGTGTCGTTCTCGGGATCGGAGTCGACCAGGGTGTAGCCGCGATGGTGCAGCTTGTCGCTCTCGGCGTCGGGGATCCACAGCCGGATCCACTGGGTCGGATGCACCGGATGCGCGGCCAGCAGGCCGCCACCGGCGAAGCCGAGACGGATGTAGGAGTCGGTCACGTATTCCGTGGAGGTGACCGTCAGCTTGAAGTCGTCGCCGCCCCACGCTTTGACCAGTACACCGTTGAAGCCCTTGCCCATGAGCTAAGGTTAGCCTTATAAGGTAAGCCTATGCAAATATAGGTGCCCGGATGTCGCGAGTGCGGATTCGCGCCCTTTGCCGCAGCGGGCACAGCGTTCGCGATACGAGTGTGGGAGAGCTGAGTGGAAACATTGCTTGTGGTCGGAGCCGGCCCCAAAGCCCTTGCGGTGGCGGCGAAGTCGCACGTCCTGCGAAACCTCGGCCTGCCCGCACCGCGCGTGGTCGTCGTCGAGCCGCACGCGGTGGGCGGCAACTGGCTGCCCAGCGGCGGCTGGACCGACGGGCGGCACCGGCTCGGCACCTCCCCGGAGAAGGACGTCGGCTTCCCGTACCACTCCACCTGGGCGCGCGGCCACAACCAGGCGATCAACGAGGGCATGCAGGCCTTCAGCTGGACCGCGTTCCTGGTCGAGCACGGCACCTACGCCGAATGGGTCGACCGCGGTCGACCGAGCCCGCAGCACCACGTCTGGGCGAAGTACCTGCAGTGGGTGGCCCGGCGCATCGACCTCGACCTGGTCCAGGGCACCGTCCGCACCGTGCGCCAGGGCGCCGACGGCGCGGGCTGGCGGGTCGAGGTGACCGACGCCGACGGCGCGCACACCGAGATCGCCTGCGACGGGCTGATGATCACCGGACCCGGCCGCAGCACCAAGGCGCTGCACGAGCACCCGCGGGTACTCAGCATCGCCGAGTTCTGGCACCTGGCGGGCAGGCGCGAGCTGCCCGCGGCCGGCCGTGCCGCGGTCATCGGCGGCGGCGAGACGGCCGGTTCCGCCCTCGACGAACTGGTGCGCCACGACATGCTCACCATCTCGGTGATCTCGCCGCGCGCCACCCTCTACACCCGCGGCGAGAGCTACTTCGAGAACGCGCTCTACAGCGACCCGACCAAGTGGGCCGCGCTGAGCAGCCAGGAGCGCCGCGACGTCATCCAGCGCACCGACCGCGGGGTCTTCTCGGTCCGGGTGCAGGAGAGCCTGCTCGGCGACAGCCGGGTGCACCACCTGCAGGGCCGGGTCACCAAGGTCACCGGCGACGACGAGAGCGTCACGCTGACACTGCAGAACGACCGCCGCGCCGACCAGTCGCACGCGTTCGACCTGGTCATCGACGCCACCGGCGGCGACCCGCTGTGGTTCGTCGACCTGTTCGACGCGCAGGTGCGCGACCTGCTCGAACTCGCCGTCGGCGGACCGGTGGTCCAGCAGCGGGTGGAGTCCTCGATCGGCTACGACCTGTCGGTCGGCGGGCTGGCCGCCAAGCTCTACCTGCCGAACCTGGCGGCCATGGCCCAGGGCCCCGGCTTCCCCAATCTCAGCTGCCTCGGCGAACTCTCGGACCGGATCCTGCGTTCCGAGCCCGCGCGTGTCCGGGCGGGCGCGCGGCAGCTGGCCGCGCGCTGAAACCGGTGGGACGGGGGTCAGCGCAGTTCGGGCAGGCCCTTGTCCGCCAGCGGGTGCATGTAGAGGGCGATCCGGCGATCGGCGCGAACGTCGAACTCGCCGAGCAGGATCCAGCCGAGCTTCTCGAAGGCGCGGCGGATGGGCTTGTTGTGCGAGTCGGGATCGCCCATGATGCGCGGGCATTCCGGGTCGGCGGCGGCGATGCCCGCGACCATGTGCTTGATCCAGGTGGACATGACGCCCTTGCCGAGCAGGCTGGTGTCGGCGGTGGCGATGTGGAAGCCCATATCGCGCGGGTGCGCGTGGTAGAGGCCGCCGATCACGTCGCGGGCGGGCCGGTAGAACTCGGTGTACCCGACCTCGCGGACCCCCAGGTCCGATCGGTCGACGGCGGCGAAGTCATAGGAAATAATGCAGGGCAGCGAGAAGGTGCCGGCCAGCTGGGCGGCCAGGTTCTCGCGACGCTTCTCCTCGGGCCAGTCCTGATCCCAGGCCTCGACGAGGTGCGGGCGGGCCATCCATTCGGCCAGCATGGCCGGGTCGGTGCCGTTCGGGTCGGCGACGCGGATGGAGTAGGGGGACGGAAAGGCCGGCAGGACCGGCCCGTGATCGAGACGGACAGCGTCGGGGACGGCCCGTTCACGGGTCAGGACCTGCGGTGCACCGGTGATATCCATCGGTGTGAAGCTCCGTTCATAACCTTGATCTCAAAGGGTTAGTAAGGCTAGCCTATACTAAATTCCGCACGGTCTGTTCGGCCGTGCGCAGCTTCAGAACGATCCGGCCGCTGAGGGGTATTCGGCGGAGTGTAGGGAGAACGACAACGATGGCACGAGAACTCGGCTGGCTCAGGCAATTCCACACCCCCAGTACCGACTCGACGCCACCGCTGATCGTCTTCCCGCACGCGGGATCGGGCGCCTCGGCCTACCGTACATTCTCCAAGCGGTTGTCCGCTGACTTCGATACCGTCGTCGTGCAGTATCCGGGTCGTCAGGACCGGGCACGCGAGGCCGCCGCGCAGACCCTGAACGAGCTCGCCGCGGGCGCCTTCGAGGCCTTCCGCGCCGCGCCGCAGGCGGCGACCGTCCCGCTCACGGTGTTCGGCCACAGCATGGGCTCGATCGTGGCCTTCGAATTCGTCCGCCTCGCCGAGGCCGCCGGGATTCCGGTGCGGTTGCTGGCCGTTTCGGCCGCGGGCGCCCCGATGCGGATCGCCGACCTGCCGCCGCACCCCACCGAGGACGAGGCGCTGCTCGATCACATGGTCGCGCTCAACGGCACCGGCGCCGAGGTCATGGCCAGCCGCGACGTGCTGCGCATGGCCCTCCCGGTGATGAAGGCCGACTACGCCGCCTTCGACCGTTACGCCTGCCCGGCCGATGTGACCATCAGCACCCCGGTGCACGTCCTCGGCGGCGACGAGGACGAATTCGTCGCCCCGCGCGACCTCTACGCGTGGTCCGGCCACACCGGCGCCGACGTCGACGTCACCCTGTTCGAGGGCGGCCACTTCTACCTCAACGACCACGTCGAGGCGATCGCCGAACTGCTCGCGCCCGCGCCGCTGGCCCAGTCTCCCGGCGCCGATCGGTGAGCGCGGTCCTTGACGCAGGCGATCCGATCGTGATCGTCGGCATCGGCATCGAGGCGCCCGGCGGCGTCGAGACACTGCCCGACTACTGGAGCGCCCTCGCGGGCGGCCGCGAACTGCTCTCGCCGTTCCCGCGCGACCGCGGCTGGCGCGTCGAGGAGATGCTCTCCCTCGGCCGCCTCGACGGCTGGTCGGACGTGCACGACGCGGGCGGATTCCTCGACGGCGCCACCGAGTTCGACGCCCTGTTCTTCGGCATCACCCCGCGCGAGGCCGCCGCGATGGACCCGCAGCAGCGGGTCGCCATGCGGGTGGCCTGGCGGGCGCTCGAACACGCCGGCATCAATCCCGGCGCGCTCGAGGGCGACCCCGCCGGTGTGTGGATGGGCGTCTCGGCCGTCGAGTACGGGCCCAGCCCGGCGGCGGTCAACGACTACGCCGGCTTCCGCGTCACCGGCACCGCGCTCGGCGCCACCGCGGGCCGGATCTCGCACAGCCTCGGCCTGATCGGCCCGTCGATCAGCGTCGACACCGCGTGCGCCTCCTCACTGACCGCGGTGCACCAGGCTTCCGCCGCCATCCGGTCGGGGGAGTGCGAGTGGGCGCTGGCGGGCGGCGTCTGCGTGATGGGCGCGCCCGGCGCGTTCTACGAGTTCTCCAAGAACGCCGCCCTCAGCGGCGACGGCCACTGCCGCCCCTACTCGGCGGGTGCCTCCGGCACGCTCTGGGGCGAGGGCGCGGGAGTCGTCGTGCTGGAACGGGAATCGCGGGCCCGCGAGCTCGGGCACCGGGTCTACGCGCGGGTGCTCGGTACCCGGGTCAACCACAACGGCAAGGGCGCGCCGCTGGCGGTGCCCAGCGCGTCCTCGCAGGCCCGCCTGGTCCGCGACACGGTCGCGGTCGCCGGGGTCGCCCCCGAGCTCGTCGGCCTGATCGAGGGCCACGGCACCGGCACCCCCGTGGGGGATCCGCTGGAACTGGCCGCGCTGTCGGAGACCTACGGGCGGGCGGGCTCGCCGCTGCTCGGCTCGGTCAAGTCCAACGCCGGTCACGCGCAGGCGGCCTCCGGCATGCTCGGCCTGATCAAGGTCCTGCTGTGCGGCGCCGAGGGCAGGATCGCGCCGAGCCTAGGCGCGGATCGGCCGACCGACGAATTCGACTGGGACGCGACGGGTCTGCGGCTCGCCGCCGAGCTGACCGACTGGGCGGCCACCGACGGCGTCCGCTACGCCGCGGTGTCCTCCTTCGGTGTCGCGGGAACCAACGCCCACGCCGTGCTCGGCATGCCCGTCCTGGAGGAGATCTGATGCCCGGCTACCGGCTGCCCGACGGCACCATCCCGGTGCTGCTGACCTCCGACACCGCCGACGGCGTGCGCGCCGAGGCCGCCGCGGTGCTCGGGTACCTGCGCGACCATCCCGCCACCACGCCGGACCGCGTGTCCGACATGCTGTTCCGCACCCGGGTGGCGCGCCGCCATCGCGCCCTTGCCATGGTCACCGACACGGCCTCGCTCGTCGAGGCGCTGACGGCCGTGCGTGACGACCGGCCGATCGCCTCGGTGGTCCGCGGCGACGGCCCGGCGCGCGGGCGCAGGATCGGCTTCGTCTTCCCCGGCCAGGGCAGCCAGCGCCCCGGCATGGGCCGCGTCTACTACGACCGCTCGCCGGAGTACCGGGCCGCCGTCGACGCGTGCGCGCGGATCCACCAGGACCGGTACGGCCAGTCCCAGCCGATGCACTACCTGCTCGGTGACGAGGGCGAATACCTGGACGTGGTCTGGGAGGTCCAGCCCGCGCTCATGTTCCACATGTACGGCCTCGCCGCCATGTGGCGCGCCGCGGGCGTCGAGCCCGCCGCGACGGTCGGCCACTCCCAGGGCGAGCTCGCCGCCGGCGCGGTCTCGCGGGTGATGACCCTGCGCGACGCGGTGCTCGCGGTCTCGCACCGGGCGCAGATGGTGGAGAAGATCGTGCCCGCCGGCTACTCCATGGCCGTGCTCGGCATGAACCGCGACGAGTGCGAGGACCTGCTGGCCCGGCACTCCGGGTGGGCCGAGCTCGCCGTGGTCAACGCGCCGAGCATCCTGGCCATCTCCGGCGAGGAGGACACCATCGCGGGCATGGTCGCGACCGCGACCGCGCGCGGCCAGTTCGCCCGCCAGATCCAGGTCGCCTACCCCGCGCACACGTCGATGGTGTGTTCCATGCGCGAGGACTTCGAGAGCATGCTGGGCACCGAGATGAGCGGCCCGCACTTCCTCGAATCCGAGATCCCCTGCTACGGCGGCACACTCGGCGACCGGATCACCCCGGACCTGACCCACCGCGAGTACTGGTACTGGAACCTGCGCAACCGCGTCCGGTTCGACCGCGCGGTCGTCGCGGCCGCCCGCGACGGGGTCGACACCCTCATCGAGGTGGCCGAGCACCCGGTGCTCCAGCTGGCCCTGCAGGAGAACCTCGCCCTGGTCCCGGATCGCGACATCCGGGTCCTCGGCACCTCCCTGCGCACCGCGACCGGGCTCGACGAGTTCACCCGCAACGTGGCCGCCGTCGCGGTGCACGACCTGGCCTTCCGCTGGGACGCCTGGCGCACCGACGACACCGTCTCGCTGCCGCTGCGCGACTTCCCGCACACGATCATGCATCCCAAGGTGCTGTGGATGGCGCCCGAGAACGTCGCCCCGGCCGCGATCCCGGCCGCGCCCGCGGTCCCGGCGCCGCGACGGCTGGTCGAGTCCTGGCAGCGCCTGGACAAGCGCGCGATGACCCCGCCGCGCACGATCGCGCTGATCGACCACACCGGCGCGTGCGCCGAGCAGGCCGAGGCGCTCGCCGCCGCGGCCGACCGGCACGGCGCCACCGCCGTCCTGCTCGGCGCCGACACCCCGCCCACCACGTTCGACACCGCCGTCGTCCTGCTGCCGCCCTCCCACGAAACCGACGGCGCGGCAACGATCCCCGCGCTGACGGACTTCTTCGCCGGGCGCGGCTGGACCCGCGCGCTCGACGTGCTCGGCCCCGGCGGCGACTGCTGGCTGGTGACCGTCGGCGGCGAGACCGTCACCGGCGACGACCCGGTACCCGGGCTGTTCCACGGCGCCGTCGCCGCGGGCTTCCGCAGCGCTGGTGTGGAGCGCCCCGACCTGACCCTGCGCCACCTCGACCTCGACCCGGCCGCCCCGGTGGCCGGACAGTCGGTGCGGGTGATGGGCGCCCTGCACACCGCGGGCGAGGCCGAGATCGCCCTGCGCGGCGGCAAACCGCACGTCAAGCGGATGGTGCCCGACACGGGAACCGCACCGAGCGCGGAGACGACGGACCTGTCGCACGTGCTGATCGTCGGCGGCACCGGCAAGCTCGGCCTGCGCTTCTGCGCGCACTACGCCGCAGCGGGCGCCCGCCGGATCACCCTGCTCAGCCGCTCCGGCGAGACCCCGGAGGTCACCGCCGCGCTGCGGACCCTGCGCCGGTCGGGCACAGTGGAGGTCGTGGTGACGTCCTGCGACGCGGGTGACCCCGCCGCCGTGGCGGCCCTGGCGGCCGAGCTGGACGACAACCCGGTCGGCCTGCTGGTCCACGCCGCCGTGAACTACGTCGACGCCGAACTGGCCGACATCACCGGCGAGATGATCGCCACCGCCACCGCCGCCAAGATCGTCGGCCTGGACACGGTGCTGGCCGCCGTGCCGCGCACGCCGGGGTTCCGGGCGCTGCTGTGCTCGTCCACCGCCGCCACCCTCGGCGGTCGCGGGCAGATCCTCTACGCGGTGACCAACCGCATGCTCGACGTCGCCGCGCGTGCGCTGCGGGCGGACGGCGTCGACGCGGTCTCGCTGGAGTGGGGCCTGTGGAGCGTGGCGGGCCCGCTCGACGCCGACGGGTTCGCCCGCGTCGAGGGCGCCGGCGTGTACCCGATGGCGCCGGAGGCGGCCCTGGCCGCCGGGCTCACCGGGCACTGGTCCGACGCGCTGATCATGTCCGCGGACTGGTCATTCCTGCGCGAGGTGCTCGAGCCCTACGGTCAGCACACCGTGCTGGCCGAGGTCCCCGACGACCCGGCGCCGACGCCGGTCGCCGCGCCCGAACCTGCCGCCGCCGCACCGGAGCCCGCCGCCGCGGCGCCCGCCGAGCCCGCGCCGCTGGCGGGGCGCATCCTCGGCGAACTGCACAAGGTGATGGGCACCGACGGCAGCGAGGCCATCGACGGGTCGATCCCGCTGGTCGCGCTCGGCCTGGATTCGTTGCAGGCGCTGGATTTCCGCAAGCGGGTCAAGGCCGAGCTGAACCGCGACCTGCCGGTCGCGCAGATCCTCGGCGGCGCGTCGCTCGACGATGTCGTGCTGCTCATGGCACAGAACACCAACTAAGGCACAGGGGTAGGAATTTCGATGTCAGACACCGATGCCGGCAAGCTGTCCGTGCTCGAACGCCGTAAGCAGCTGCTGCAGCAGCGTCTGCGCGACGCCGGACTGAACGCCGCGCCCGCGGCGGAGCTGCCCGCGGCGCGGCCGGGTGAGCGGTATCCGCTGTCGGCGGGCCAGCGGCGCATGTGGTTCCTGCAGACCAGGGACGCGGCCGACAGCTCGCTGAACGTGTGCCTGTCCTACCGGCTGCGCGGCGCGCTCGACGAACAGCGGCTGCGGGCGGCCTTCGCGACGGTGGTGAACCGGCACGAGATCCTGCGCACCGCCTACGGCGCCGACGAGTCCGGCGAGCCGTTCCAGGTCATCGCCGAGCGGTCCGAACCGGTTTGGCAGAGCGTGGATCTCACCGACCTGGACGAATCCGCCCGGCCGCACCGGGTGCAGGTGCTCGCCCGCCGCGAGTTCGCGACCGCCTTCGACCTCACCGCCGGCGTGCCGCTGCGGGCCACCCTCGTGCGCACCGGTGCCGAGGAGTTCGTGCTGCTGATCGTGGTGCACCACATCGCCGTCGACGACGAGTCGTGGGCGGTGCTGTTCGCCGACCTCAACGCCGCCTACAACAGCGCGGCCGCCGAACCCGCCGCGGCGCAGTACGTCTCGGTCGAGGTGCTCGGCGGTGCCGAGGAGCCCGGCGAGGCCGACATCGAGTACTGGCGGGAGGCGCTGCGCCCGCTGCCCGAGCCGATCGAGCTACCCGGCTCGCCCGCCGCCGCCCCGACCAAGGCCGCCGAGCGCCGCACCGCCGAGCTGCCCGCCGACCTGCTCGCCCGGGTCGAGGACTTCGCCAAGCGGCATTCGGCCACGCCGTTCATGGTCCTGCTCGCCGCCTACGACGCGCTGATCCACCGCTACACCGCCGCGCCCGACTTCCTGGTCGCTGTCCCGGTCACCTCCCGGCGCGCGGCCGCCGAGGACCTGGTCGGCTATTTCGGCAACACCCTGCTGCTGCGCGCCCAGGTGCGCCGCGCGGACACCTTCGCCACCTTCGTCGACGCCGTGCGCGACACCTGCCTCGCCGGCTTCGCCCACCAGAACGTCGGCATCGACCGGGTCGTGCGCGAGGCCAACCCGGAGCGTGTCGCCGGGCGCGACGGCATGGACCAGCTGGTCCGGCTCGGGTTCAGCGTGCGCAAGAGCACCGACGCGTTCGCCCTCGACGCCGTCACCGCCGAGCCGGTCGACCTCGGCGCGCCCTCGGCCCAGGTGCCGCTGGCCCTCGCCGTCGTGCTCGAGCCCACCGGCGCGGTGCTCGAGATCGAGTACCAGACCGACGTGCTCGCCGAGCCGCTGGTCGAGGCGCTGCTGTCGCACTACGTCCAGCTGCTCGACGCGGCGCTGAGCGCCCCCGACGCCCGCCTCGCCGACCTGGACATGCTCGGCGCCGCCGACCGCGCCGCGGTGCTCGCCCAGTCGCACGGCGCCGCGCTCGACCTGCCCGCCACCACCCTGGTCGCGCTGCTCGAGCGGACCGCCGCCGAGCGCGCGGGCGACCTCGCCGTCGTCGCCGACGACACCGAACTCACCTACGCCGAACTCCACCGCCGCGCGAACCGCCTGGCGCACCTGCTGATCGGCGAGGGCGTCGGCCCCGAGGACCTGGTCGGGCTGCGGCTCGGCACCTCGGTCGAATTCGTGGTCGCCATGCTCGCGGTGCTCAAGACCGGCGCGGGCTACCTGCCGATCGACCCCGCCTACCCCGACGACCGGATCGCGTACCTGGTCGACGACGCCGCGCCGAAACTGGTACTCGGCCGGGTCGAGCTGGACGCCGCCGAGGCGACCGCGGCGAACCTGCCCGAGCACGCGCCGACCGACGCCGAACGCGTGCGCCCCCTGCACCCGGATCACCTGGCCTACGTCATCTACACCTCCGGTTCCACCGGCGCCCCCAAGGGCGTGCCGGTGTCGCACCGCGCCATCGCCGCGCACATCACCGGGTTCACCGCGGAGTGGACCTTCGGGCCCGACGACCGCGTCCTGCAGTGCGCCTCGGTGAGTTTCGACGCCTCGATGTTCGACCTGTTCGGCACGCTCTCGGTCGGCGCGCGGCTGGTCGTGCCGAAACCCGACGCCTTCCGCGACATCCGCTACATCGCCGACCTGATCACCCGCCGTGGCGTGACGGTGATGAGCCTGGTCCCGTCGGTGCTGAGCACCTTCATGCTGCTGCCCGAGGTCAGCGAGTGGCGTTCGCTGCGCTACGTGCCCGTGGGCGGCGAGGCGCTGCCCGGCGAGGTGGCCGACAAGTTCGCCGGGCTCTTCGAGGCCGAACTGCGCAACCACTACGGCCCCACCGAGGCCGTGGTCTGCTCGACCCACATGCTGGTCGAAGGTCCGCAGGGCACCGGCGTCGTGCCGATCGGCGTGCCCAACGCCCAGGTGTGCGCCTACGTGCTGGACGAGGCGCTGCAACTGGTGCCCGCCGGCGTCGTCGGCGAGCTCTACCTCGGTGGTGACCAGCTGGCCCGCGGCTACCTGGGCCGCCCCGGCCTGAGCGCGCACCGGTTCGTCGCCGACCCGTTCAACCCGGGACAGCGTCTCTACCGCTCCGGTGACCTGGTGCGCCGCAACAGCTTCGGCGAGCTGGAGTTCGTCGGCCGTGCCGACGAGCAGGTCAAGGTGCGTGGGTTCCGGATCGAGCTCGGCGAGGTCGAGTCCGCGCTGGCGAGCCACCCGTCGGTCGGCCACGCCGTGGTCGTCGTCGCCGAGGACCCCGCCGTCGGGCCGATGCTGGCCGCCTACCTGGTGCCCGCCGCGGGCGCCGAGGTCGACGTCGAGGCGGTCCGCGCCCACGTCGCCGCCGGGCTGCCCGAATACATGGTGCCCGCCGCGTTCGCGGTGATCCCCGAGATCCCGCTGACCGTCAACGGCAAGCTGGACAAGCGGGCCCTGCCCGCCCCGTCCCCGGCCGCCGAGCGTAGCTTCCGCGCGCCCGCCACGGCCACCGAGCGGCGCCTGGCGACGATGTTCGCCGAGCTGTTCGGCCTGGAGAAGGTCGGCGCCGACGACTCCTTCTTCGACCTGGGCGGCCATTCGCTGCTGGCCGCGCGTCTCGTCGCGCAGATCCGGGCCGAGTTCGGTCTCGAATTCGACGTGCGCGTCGTCTTCGACACCCCGACCCCGGCCGGGCTGGCCGCCAAGCTCGTCGCCCAGTTCCGCGACGAGTTCGACATCGACCTCGACTCGGTCGACGACGGCGACGACGACCCGGCCGCCACCGCGGACGCGCCGGTCGCCGCGCCGGCGGGCACGCGCCCGCCGGTGACCGAACAGGTACGCCCCGAATGGATCCCGCTGTCCTACTCGCAGCTGGCCATGTGGTTCCAGTACCGCATGGAGGGCGCCACCGAGGCGGGCAACCTGCCCTTCGCGCTGCGCCTGGACGGGCCGCTGGACGTGGCGGCCCTGCGCGCCGCGATCAACGACATCGTCGATCGGCACGAGTCGCTGCGCACCAACTTCCCCGAGCACGGAGGCGTCCCGTACCAGCTGGTGCACCCGTCGCGCCCGGTGGAGACCGAACTGCGCGAGATCGCGCCCGAGCAGCTCGAGGAGACCCTCACCGAACTGCGCGGCCACCTGTTCGAGGTGGAGACCGAACCGCTGATCCGCCCGACGCTGCTGGCCATGGGCCCGCACACCCACGTGCTGTCGCTGCTGCTGCACCACATCGTCACCGACCACGCCTCGCTCGGCATCTTCCTCGACGACCTGCGGGTGGCCTACCGCGCCCGGGTCGCGGGCGCCGCGCCGACGTGGACGCCGCTGCCGGTCCAGTTCGCCGACTACGCGCTGTGGCAGCACAGTTCGTTCGACCACGCCGCCGCGTTCGGCAAGGCCGAGGTGGAGCACTGGCGTGCCCGCCTGGCCGGGCTGCCCGACGAGATCTCCGTCGCGCCGGACCGTCCGCGCCCGCCGGTGCTCGGCAAGCGCGGCGAGGTGGTCGTGTTCGCCGTGTCGCCGGAGCGGCGCGCGGTGCTCGAGGAGCTCGGGAAGCAGAGCGGCGTCAGCGAATTCATGGTCTACCAGGCCGTGGTCGCCACGCTCCTGCACGCGCTCGGCGGCGGCGACGACATCGCCCTCGGCACGCCGGTGGCCTGCCGCGTCGATCCCGCCGTCGACACCCTGGTCGGCCTGTTCGCCAACATGGTCGTGCTGCGCAACGACATCACGGGCGACCCGACCCTGCGCGAGCTCGTCGCGCGCAGCCGCGACACCGTGCTCGACGCCTTCGGCCATCAGGAACTGCCGATCGAGCGGCTGGTCGAGGCGCTCAACCCGCCGCGCTCCCGGTCGCGGAACCCGCTGTTCCAGAGCATGATCCACTTCCGCGGCGCCGACTACGCGCCGGTGCCGCAGGACCTGGCGGGCACGGGGGAGACCACGCTGACGGTGATCCCCACCGACTTCGACATCTCCTTCCTCGACCTGAACCTGAGCCTGAACGTCACCGTGGACGGCGGCCTCGACGTGCGCGTCGTGGTCAACGCCGACCTCTACGACGCCGCCACCGCCGCCTCGATCGCCGCCGCGCTCGACGCCACCCTCGCCGCGTTCGCCGAGGCACCCGACAGCCGGGTCTCGGCCCTCGAGGTCCTGCCCGCCGACGAGCTGGCCCGGCTCCTGGCCGAGCCCGTCGCCGCGGAGTCCGGCGCGGCCGCCGCGGCCGCCCAGGCGTCGGAGGAGACCCTGCGCACGCTGATCACGCTGCTGGAGGAACTCCTCGAGATCGACGACGTGACGCCGGAGGACAACTTCTTCGCCCTCGGCGGCGACAGCGTCATCTCGATCCAGTGGTCCGCGCGCGCCAAGGAACTCGGCCTGCCGCTGACCCCGCAGCTGGTTTTCGAGCACATGTCGGTGGCCGAGCTGGCCGCCGCGGTGGACGCCGCCGACCCGGCGGCCGACGAGCAGGAATCCGCCCCGCAGCCCGAGAGCGCGCCCATGAGCGCCTCGGGCCTGGACTCCGACGCCCTGGCCGCGCTGACCGCCTCCTGGCAGTCGCAGGCATGAGCACGACCCGCCCGACCTCCCCGAAAGGACACACAGCATGAGCGGCGCACCCCAGATCGAGGACGTCCTCGCGCTGAGCCCGCTGCAGGAGGGCCTGTTCTCGCTGTCGCGGCTGGCCGGCGACAAGATCGACCTGTACACAATGCAGTTCGTCTTCGACATCGACGGCCCGTTGCGGGTCGAGCTGCTGCGCCGCAGCGCCGAGGCCATGCTGGTGCGGTACCCGATCCTGCGGGTGTCGTTCTGGGACAAGGACCTGCCCAAGCCGGTGCAGATCGTGCCGAGCACGGTCACGCTGCCGTGGTTCGAGCGGGAGGCCACGCCGGACGAGTTCGACGTCATCGCCGAGTCCGAGCGGCGCAAGCCGTTCGACCTCGGCCGCGGCCCGGTGCTCCGGTTCACCCTGCTGACCGTGCCGGGGACCGAGCGGCGGCGGCTCGTGCTCACCGCCCACCACATCCTCATGGACGGCTGGGCGGTGGCGATCTTCTTCACCGAGCTGCTCGCGGTCTACCAGGCGGGCGGCTCGCTCGACGGGCTCCCGCCGACCCGGCCCTATCGCGACTACATCGCCTGGCTCGCCGCCCAGGACACCGACGCCACCGTCGCCGAGTGGGCGCGGTACCTGTCGAGGATCACCGGGCCGCTCATGCTCGCCGACGGCACCGCGGTCACCGACGGCGCCGTGCCGGAGAAGACGTTCCTGCGCCTGGACGCCGCCGAGACCGTCGCCCTGCACACGTGGGCGCGCGAGCAGGGTCTGACCCTCAACACCGCGGTCCAATACGCCTGGACGCTGCTGCTGTCGCGGCTCAGCGACCGCCGCGACGTCGTCTACGGGACCACCATCTCCGGCCGCCCCGAGGGGCTGCCCGGGGTGGAGGGCATGGTCGGCCTGTTCATCAACACCGTGCCGGTGGCCTTCGAGTTCGACCGGGACGGCTCGGTCGTGCAGCAGTGCGCGCGGCTGCAGCGCGAGTCGGCGGCCATGCGCGACAGCGGCTTCCTGAGCCTGTCGACCGTGCAGCGCGCCGCCGGGCACGGCAGCCTGTTCGACACCCTGTTCGTGTTCGAGAACGCGCCGATCGCCGACGCCATCCGCGACGCCGAGATCGGCGACGGGGTGACGCTGCGCCCCATCGGCATGGACTCGCTCGCGCATTACCCGCTCACCGTCGTCGCGCACATGAGCGGCGAGGACCTCCTCGTCGTCGTGGAGGCGATTCCCGGTGCGCTGCCGCATCTCTCGGCCGTCGAGCTGGGCGAGCGCCTGCTCGGCCTGCTGCGGCAGCTGCCCGCCATCGGCGCCGAGGGTCCCGACGCGCTCGACATCCTCACCGAGGCCGAGCGGGCCGCGTACTCCACCGCCGCGATCGCGCCGCCGGTGCCCGAGGCGGCCCGCACGATCTGGGAGCTGTTCACCGAGCAGGTCGCCGCGACGCCGGAGGCGGGCGCGCTGACCACCGGAGCGGGCGAGAGCTACACCTACGCCGAGTTCCACGACGCGGCCTGCCGCCTGGCGGGCGAGCTGGCCGAGCACGGGGTCGGCCCGGAAACCGTGGTGGCGCTGACGATGCCGCGATCGGCGGATTCGCTCGTCGCGATCTACGCGGTGCTCGCCGCGGGCGCGGCCTATGTCCCGGTCGACGTCACCCTGCCCGAGACCCGCATCGAATCCCTCGTGCGCCAGGCGGATCCGGTGCTCACCCTGACCGTCGCGGCCACCCGCGACCTGGTCGCGGCCGACGCCGCGGTGCTCGTCCTCGACGACCCCGCCGTGGCGGCGCGCATCGCGGCCCGCCCGGCGACCGCGCCCACGGTGGCCCGCCATCCGGACCACCTCGCCTACCTGATCTTCACCTCCGGCTCCACCGGCGAACCCAAGGGCGTCGCGGGTACGAACGCTGCGGTGACCACCTACTTCGCCGACCACCGGGAGCGCTTCTACCGGCCCGCCAACGCCCGCCTCGGCAGGCCGCTGCGGATCGCGCACGCCTGGTCGCTGAGCTTCGACGCCTCCTGGCAGCCCATGGTCGCCCTGCTCGGCGGGCAGGCCCTGCACCTGTTCGACGCCGAGGAGACCCGCGACGCCGAGCGCATGGTCGCCGGCATGGCGGCCTTCGATGTCGACATGCTCGACACCACGCCGTCGATGCTGGCCCAGCTCACCGCCGCCGGGCTGCTCGACCGGCCGCCGGCCGTGCTCGCCGTCGGCGGCGAGGCCTGCGATCAGGCCCTCTGGTCGGACCTGCGCGGCCTGCCCGGCACGACCGCGTTCAACTGCTACGGCCCGACGGAGACGACCGTGGAGGCCGTGGTCGCCCGCATCGGCGACTACGACGGCCCGACCATCGGCACCCCGAACGCGGGTACCTGGGCCTACGTGCTCGACTCGCGCCTGCGGCCGGTGCCGCCGGGCGTGGTCGGCGAGCTGTATCTGTCCGGCGGGCAGCTGGCGCGCGGTTACGTCGGCAAGCCCGGCGTCACCGCGGACCGCTTCGTCGCCGACCCGCTGCGTCCCGGCGCCCGCATGTACCGGACCGGCGATCTCGTGCGGCGCCTGCCGCACGGCGGCATCGGCTACCTCGGCCGGGCCGACTCCCAGGTCAAGATCCGCGGCTACCGCATCGAGACCGGCGAGATCGAGACCGCGCTGCGCAGGCTGCCCGGCGTGGACACCGCCGCGGTCGCGGTGGTGCGCAAGGCAGGCGGCGCGAGCCTGGTCGGCTTCGTCGTCGGCCGGGACGCCGAACCGGTCGACCTGCGCGCGGCCCTGACCCAGCGCCTGCCCGGCTACATGGTGCCCGCGCGCATCGTCGTGCTGGCCCAGCTGCCGGTCAACGCCAACGGCAAGCTCGACGGCCACGCGCTGGATCGCCTCGCGGCGCAGGCGCTCTCGGCGGGCGAGGCCGGCGCCACGGTGTCCGTGCCGCCGAGCACGCCCACCGAGAAGGCGCTGTGCGCGGTGCTCGCCGAACTGTTCGACGGCACCGCCCCCGGCATCGACGACGACTTCTTCGCGCTCGGCGTGGACAGCATCGTGGCGATCTCGCTGGTCAACAAGGCCCGCCGCCAGGGCATCTCGCTGAGCCCGCGCATGGTGCTGACCACCCCGACCGTGCGCGAGCTGGCCGCGGCCGCCGACCGCACGGTCACCGTCGCCGCGGGCGACGCCGACTACGGCGAGGTGCTGCCCCTGCCGGTGGTGTCGTGGATGTACGAGTACGGCAACTACCGGCGCTTCACCCAGTCCGCGCTGCTCACCGTGCCCGAGGGCATGACGACCGGGCAGGCCGAGGCGGTGCTGCAGGCGCTGCTGGACGGGCACGACACCCTGCGCTCGACCCTCGCGGTCACCACCGAGGGCCCGCGCCTGGTGACCCGGGAGCCGGGCACCGTCGGCGCCGCGTCGGTCTACCGCGAGGTCGACCTGGCGGGCCTGGACGAGGACGCCCTGCGCGCCACGATCACCGCGACGACGCGCGCGGTCACCGACGAGATCGTGCCGGAGAACGGCGAGATGGTGCGGGTGGTCCGCTTCACCGGCGCCGACGGCGGCGACCTGCTGCTGCTGGCCGTGCACCACCTGGCCGTCGACGTGGTGTCCTGGCACATCATGCTCGACGGCCTGACCGAGGCGTGGAACGCGGTGTCGGCGGGCAATCCGCCCAAGACGCTGCCGGAGTTCACCTCCTATCGGCGCTGGTCGCGCCTGATGTGGGACCGTGCCGCCGAACCGGAGGTGCTGGCCCAGCGCGGCTACTGGGCCGAGCAGGTCGGCGCGCCCGATCCGGCGGTGGGCAGGCGCAAGCCCGACCCCACCCGCGACACCTGGTCCTCGCTGCACGTCGCCCCGGCCGTGACTCCCGTCGCGGTGACCGAACGGGTGCTCGGCAGGCTGACCAAGGAGGAGGGCGTGCGCGAGTTCCTGCTGGCCGCGCTGACTCTCACGCTGGCGGCCTGGCGGGAGGAGCGCGGGCAGGATCCGCGCGCGGGCGCGCTCATCGCCCTGGAGGGCCACGGCCGCGCCGACGGCGAGCTGGGGACCGACACCGCCAACACCCTCGGCTGGTTCACCAGCGTGTTCCCGGTCCGCCTCGGCGCGGGCGACGCCGCGCCGAGCCTGGCCGCGGTCGAGTCGGCTCCGGAAGCCGCTCGCGCCCTGCTGGATTCGGTGACCGCGCACCTCTCCGGCATCCCGCATCAGGGCCTGGACTACGGCCTGCTGCGGTATGTGGACCGGGCCGCCGAACTGATCGCGGGCAACGATCCGCAGGTGGAGTTCAACTTCCTCGGCCGGATGGACCTCAGCGGCCGCACCGGGGCGACCTGGTCGCTCTACACGGGCCCGCGCAACGAGGCCCTGCCGCTCGACCCGGAGCCGGACCTGCCGCTGCGCTACGCCCTCGACGTGATCTCCGCGGTGGGGACCACCCCGGAGGGCCCGCAGCTGAGCACGAATTTCCGGTGGAGCGACGCCCTGTTCACCCAGGAGGACATGGATTCGCTCACCGCCCTGTGGCAGCGCAGCCTGGCCGCGCTCGCCGCGGGCCTCGCGGGCTAGCACCTGGCGAAGGGTTGCCCAACCAAGGTTAGGCAACCCTTTGTCAGTGGGATAAGCTAACCCCACGCACATCTCGATCCGCCCAGCGTGGCGGCAGCAAGGAGTGGAAAGCCGCAATGGATATCGACGAGATCCGGACCCTGGTCGCCGAGCAGATCGGGCTCACCGCGGCCGAGGTCGGTGACGACGACGACCTCATCCAGCTCGGCCTCGACTCCATCCGCACCATGAAACTGGCGGGCCGCTGGCGCAAGACCGGCGCCGACGTCAACTTCGCCCAGCTCGCCGCCGCCCCCTCGGTCGCCGCCTGGCACGCCCTGCTGACCGCGGGCGAGGAACCCGCCGCCGCGCCCGAGCCCGCCGCCGAGGACCCGGCGGGCGACGACGAACTCGCGCCCTTCCCGCTGGCCGGCATGCAGCACGCCTACTGGATCGGCCGCTCCGGCGAACAGGAACTCGGCGGCGTCGCCGCCCACCTCTACGTCGAATTCGACGGCGGCGCACTCGATCCCGACCGCCTCGGCAAGGCCGTCGCCGACCTCGTCGCGGCGCACCCGATGCTGCGCACCCGCTTCCTGCCCGACGGCACCCAGCAGGTGATGGCCGAACCCGGCCGCCCGGTGTTCACGGTGGTCGACCTGCGCGGCCGCGACGCCGAACCCGCGCTGGCCGAACTGCGCGAGACCAAGACCCACCAGGTGCTGGCCATCGAGGACGGCCAGGTCATCGACGTCACCCTCACCCTGCTCGACGGCGACCGCACCCGGCTGCACCTCGACGTGGACATGCTCGCGGGCGACGCCATGAGCTACCGCGTCCTCGTCGCCGACCTCGCCGCCCTGTATCACGGTGCGACGCTGCCGGCTCCCGGCTACAGCTACCGCCGGTACCTGACCCGCCCGGTCGACACCGCCGCGCGCGAGCGGGACCGCGCCTGGTGGGCCGAGCGGCTGCCCGACCTGCCCGGCGCGCCCGAGCTGCCCACCGTCCCGGTGGGGGAGCGGGTCGACCAGCACCGCACCGTGCGCTACAACCACTGGCTCGCCCCCGAGGCCAAGCAGCGCCTGCTCGCCGCCGCCCACGAACGCGGCGTCACCCCGGCCATGGCGCTGGCCGCCGTGTTCGCCGAGACCATCGGCGGCTGGTCGGCGCAGAGCCGGTTCCTGCTCAACGTGCCGTTGTTCCACCGCGAGCCGGTGCACCCCGACATCGACCGCGTCGTCGGCGACTTCTCGTCCTCGATCATGCTCGAGGTCGACGTGACCGACAATCTGTCGGTCACCGACCGGGCGCTCGCCCTCCAGCGCAGCATGCACGAAAGCGGCGCGCACACGGCCTATTCCGGCCTCGACGTGCTGCGCGACCTCGGCCGGCACCGCGGCGAGCCGATGCTGGCGCCGGTCGTCTACACCAGCGCGCTCAACCTGGGCGAGCTGTTCGCCGACCAGGTCACCGAGACCTTCGGCGAGCCGGTGTGGATCATCTCCCAGGGCCCGCAGGTGCTGCTCGACGCGCAGGTCACCGAGGTCCGCGGCGGCCTGCTGCTCAACTGGGACGTGCGCGAATCCGCCTTCCCCGCCGGACTGATCGACGCGATGTTCGAGCGCTACACCGCCGCCATCGCCCGCCTCGGCGAGGGTGACGCGGGGTGGGCCGCCGAGGCCGCGGTGCGGCTGCCGCGCGCGCAGGCCGAGGTGCGCGCCGCGGTCAACGCCACCGACGGGCCGGTCAGCGGCCGCGCCCTGCACGAGGGCTTCTTCGACCACGCCGCCACGAAACCCGAAGCGCCCGCGGTCGTCTGGGGACTCGGGCCGGATCAGGGGCAGTGGACCTACGGCGAGCTCGCCGCGCGCGCCCTCGCCGTCGGCGGCGCGCTGCGGGCCGCGGGCGTGCGGCCCGGCGACGCCGTCGCCGTGCAGCTGCCCAAGGGCCGCGACCAGATCCTCGCCGTGCTCGGCGTGCTCGCCGCGGGCGGCACCTACGTGCCCATCGGCTTCGACCAGCCGGTCGGCCGCCGCGCCGAGATCCTGCGCACCGGCGGCATCGGCGCGGCGCTGTCGGTGACCGGGGCCGACCTGGGGCCCGAGGTCACGGTCGTCTCCATCGACGCCGCCCGCGACTTCGCCGAACCGCTCGCCGAACCCTGGCGGCCGGACACCTCCGACATCGCCTACGTCATCTTCACCTCGGGCTCCACTGGCACCCCCAAGGGCGTCGACGTGATGCACCGCGGCGCGATGAACACCATCGACGCGGTCAACGAATGGTTCTCGGTCGGCCCCGGCGATCGCGTGCTCGCCCTGTCCGCCCTCGAGTTCGACGCCTCGGTCTACGACATCTTCGGGCTGTTCTCCGTCGGCGGATCGCTGGTCGCGGTCGATCCGGTCCAGCGCGCGGAGGCCACCACCTGGGTCGACCTGCTGCGCGCGCACCGGGTCACCATCCTCAACTGCGTGCCGAGCATGCTCGACATGATCCTCGAGATCGGCGGCGACAACCTGGGCGACTCGCTGCGCGCGGTCACCCTCGGCGGCGACTGGGTCGGCGCCGACCTGGTCGACCGGCTCGCGGCCCAGGTCCCCGGCGCCCGGTTCTCCGGCCTCGGCGGCGCCACCGAGACCTCCATCCACAACACCATCTGCGAGGTCACCGCGCCCGCGCCGAAGCACTGGGCCACCGTGCCCTTCGGCGTGCCGCTGCGCAACGTGCGCTGCCGCGTCGTCAACCCCGCGGGCCGCGACTGCCCGGACTGGGTGCCCGGCGAGTTCTGGGTGGGCGGCGCGAACGTCGCGGCCGGCTACCGCAATGACCCCGAGCGCACCGCCGAACGCTTCGTCGAGCACGAGGGCATCCGCTGGTACCGCACCGGCGACATGGCCCGCTACTGGCCCGACGGCACCATCGAGTTCCTCGGCCGCGCCGACCACCAGGTCCAGATCCGCGGCTACCGGGTGGAACTGGGCGAGGTCGAGTCCGCGCTGCGCACGGTGCCCGGCGTGCGGCACGCGGTCGCCGCGATCGTCGGCGCGGGCGCGCCCAAGCTCGTCGCCGCGGTCTCGGGCGAGGAGTCCGCGGTCGCCGGCATCGCCGACGCCGTGGCCGACCTGCTGCCCGCCTACATGATCCCGACCCGCGTCGAGTACCTCGCGCGGATGCCGCTCACCGCCAACGGCAAGCTCGACCGCCGCGCGGTGGTCGAACTGCTCGAGCCTGCGCCGGGCAGCGGCGAGGACTCCGCCCCGCGCGACGACGTCGAGGCCGCCCTGGTCGACATCGTCACCGGCGCGCTGGGGGTCGAGACCATCGGCGTCCACGACGACTTCTTCGCCGCGGGCGGCGACTCGGTGCTGGCCACCACCGTCATCGCCCGGGTACGCGAATGGCTCGACGTCGACCACGCGCTGGTGGCCGACCTGTTCGCCACCCGGACCGTGGCCGGGCTGGCCGAGCGGCTCCGCGGCCGGGAGGCCACCCCGCAGCGCCTGACCGAGGTCGCCCGCCTCTACCTCGAGGTCGCGAACATGACCGACGAGGAGATCCTCGCCCAGGCCTGACCGGCGGGCCCGGCTAAGGTCTTCGGCATGACCCACCGCCCCCGGCCCGGCCATCCCGGGAAAAGGCTCCGCTGATCGTGCAGGGAGCACCCGCGATCGTGGTCTGGGGCTGTGCCGTCTGGGCGGTGGTCGTCACCGTGCTGCGGCTGTGGCTGGTGCGCGAGACCGCCGAGGAACGGCTGATCAACCGGGCCCTGCTCTTCGCCGCCGCGGGCACCTTCCTCGGTGTGGCCTCGGTCCCGCTCCACCTCGGGATCGCGGGCCGCACCGTCGGGGCCGTCGTCGGGTTCTTCACCAGCAGCAGCGTCTTCGGATTCGCCCGGGTGGTGGCCACCCGCGACACCGAGGGCATCTGGCGCAGGCAGCGCCGCTACGACGCGGGCGCCTGGCTGCTCGGCGCGATCAGCGTGATCCTCGGCGTCGCCGCCGGGACCGGCCTGATCACCGTCGACCTGCTGAACCGGTGGTTCGACCTCGGCGGCGTCCTGGTGTGCTTCCCGCTCGCGGTGTCGGGCGCGCTGATCCTGCGCGGGTGCGTCCGAGAGATCGTGCTGCCCGCGACCTCGCTCGCCGAACGCATCACCTACGGGATCCTGATCAGCATCGCCGGCTACTGGATCAGCTACTCGGGCTACCTGGTCGTGCTGTTCGCGATGAACCGCAGCACGTTCGCCATCGGGCCGGTCTGGGCGCTGTGCGCGTACGCGTTCCTGGCCGCCATCACCACGCTGCTGGCGATCCCGGTGATGTGGCGGCTGCTCGACGTGCTCGGCTGGAACCGCGCGGGTCGCGACTGCGCGCGGCTGCGCCCGCTGTGGGCCGACCTCACCGCCGAGGTGCCCGAGGTCTGCCTGGGCGACACCATCCACCGCAACGCCGCCGAACGCCGCTACCGGATGACCATCGAGATCCGCGACGCCCTGCTGCACCTGCGCAGGCAGGCCGAATCGCCGGACGGTTTCGCCGCCCAGCCTGGCCGCGCGTGCGTGTGGCGCCGGGTCTACGAGATCGAGGAACGGCTCGGGCCCGAGGACATCGCCGCCGAACACGGCAGCCGAGACCTGTCCCCGGAACACGAGCGCGAGCTGCGCTACCTGCTGGCCGTCGCGGGCCGGTGGCCGCGGGCCGACGAGCCCGCCGTCCCGGCCGCGGTCAGCGCGGCGAGCCCAGGATGATGCTGCCGACCGCGCATTCCTCCAGCTCGTCCACCCCCGCCGCGGCGACGAAGGCCGCGGTGTCGACGAACCCCTGCGCGCACGCGCCGAGGCCCATGGCCGTCCCCGCCAGGTAGACGGTCTGGGTGAGCACCCCGACGTGCTTGAGGATCACCGAGTAGGCGACCTGCTCGTAGGTCCACATGATCCGGCCCGAGCGCGCGGCGAGCACCAGCAGCACCTGCGGTTCGGCCCCTTCCGACAGCGTGGCCGAGGTCGACTTGACCAGCTTGGCCACCGCGGGGGAGTCCGCGCCCGCGACCGGGCGCAGCACGTGATCGAACGAGTCGTAGTGGTACATCCCCGGCGCCAGACCGGCGACGTTGCGCACCACCGGATACACCTCGAGCTCGTAGACGCTGCCGCCGGACGGGAACGGCCGCGAGACCAGCTCCTCGTTCGGATGCTCCGAGCGGGTGCCGCGGGTGCGGGCGGTGCGGTAGAGCAGTTCGCCGAGCTGGGCGAGGGTGATCGGGTGCGCGTCGTCGAACGCGCGCACCGAGACCCGGTCCTCGAGGACGGCGGTCAGGCTGGGATCGGCGGCGCGGGCCGCGTCCAGGTCCGGCACCGGCAGCGCCACCGGCTCGCCCGGGTAGTCGGGCTTGCGCGCGGGCGGCTGCGGGAACTCGCCCTTGGCCCACTTGGTCGGGCCGAAGTGGTCCCAGGTGACGACGCGCTCGCCCAGCGTGCTGCGGCGGTGGAACCACAGGTCAGGCAGGCTCCAGCTGCGCGTGGTGAAGGCGCGGTCCTCGGCGTCGGCGTCGGGCACGAGGAAGCCGCACCACTGCAGGTCGTCGAAGAACTGGGACTTCACGTCGACCGGGAGCGTGGAGTCCGCCGCGCCGGGCCCGTCGAGCAGCGAGAGCAGCCGCGGATCGTGGATCCGCAGATCGCACCAGGATCGCGGATGCTCGAGCACGAAGCCCTCCGTGTCCCGGTGCAGCACCGCGAATTTCGACAGCGTGGCCGACCAGGACGGCGGCGCCGACGGCCGCGGCGCGGGCTGCGCGAACGGCCGCACGGTGTAGAGGTCACGGCCGCCGTCGCGGACCGTCACCGCCAGCCAGCCCCCGTCGGTCAGCCGGTCCATCAGCCCGGCGACGTCGGCGCCCTGGGCCGCCGCCGTCATCTCCGCGACCGTCGCCGGGCCCTTGTTCAGCGTCTTGAGCGCCTGGAGCTGCCCGGCGGCCAGGCCGGTGAGCTTCTCCTTCTGCGGCGGGTTCAGCAGCACCGCGCCCGCCGGGGTGGTCAGGCAGGTGACGCCGGTGCGCAGCGCGAATCGGGTCTGTTCGGGATAGGTCACGGCGGGCATGACGGGGGTGAACCTCCGCGGGTCGAACTCGGGACTACTGCTGTCTTACTTGGCCGCGGCGGCGAAGGCGGGACCGAGCTTGTCCAGAATGTAAGGCACCGACAGGGCGGTCGGCTGGTTGATCGCGCTGATCTCCTGCGTGGTGAGGAACACAGCCGAACCCTTCTGCACCGCAGGCAGATCCGTGTATCCGGGCAGCTGCTTGTACTTGCCGTCTAGGCCCGGCGAGTAGCCGGCGAGCAGCAGGTCGGCGGTCAGTTCGTCGACGCGTTCGGGCGAGAGCGACACGCGGCCCTGGTTGGCGGGCAGGTCCTGGAGGTTCTTCGGGATGGTCATGCCCAGCTGCGAGAACACCTTGGCCGAACCGTCGTTCGGGTCGGTCAGCACCATCAGCTGGGCCGGACCGGCCAGCCAGGTGCTGGCGAAGGTCTTGCCCTTCAGCGTCGGGTTGGCGGCGGTGATCGCCGCGATCTTGTCGTCCACGCCCTTGATGACCGCGGTCGCCTTGTCCGGGGTGTGCAGCACCTTGCCCAGCGTGGTGACCTGGTCCTGCCAGGAGGTGACGATCGAGGTGGTGAGCCCGGGCAGGGTCGGCGCGATCTGGGACAGGGTGTCGTAGGTCTTCTGATCGGCGATGAACGGATCGGCCAGGATCAGGTCGGGCTCCATGGCGGCGACCTGCTCGGCGATGTTGCCGCCCGGGCTCAGCGCCTTGGACTCCTTCAGGGTGTCCGGCGTCCACGGCGGGGTGCTCTTGGACGCCACCGAGACGTTGTCGATGTAGCCGATCGGCACGACGCCGAGCGCCAGGCTCGTGTCGAGCCACTGATTGCCGAGGGCGACGATCTTCTTCGGCGTCCCCTCGACCTTCGTCTCGCCCCGGGCGTGGGTGACGGTCACGGTCTCCCCGCCGGACCCGGCCGCGTCGTCGGACGAACCACACGCGGTGACACCGAGCGCCAGCGCACCCGCCACCACCGCCACCGCGGCCCGCGACCACAGGCGGGACGCACGAACTGACCTCATGGGTAACCTTCCGTCGAAACAACTCAGCCTAGGCTAACCTACGGACCCCTCCCGCCGGTCGGCGGCCGATCGAATCGCCTCGAGCGGTTGGACTGCCGGTCCCCGCCACGCGGGTTAGACTTCGCCGACTTTTGGCCGTCGCGGGATGGGAAGCGTGCGTGGAGACGTCTAGAGACTGGAGCGTCGAGTGGCTGGAGAGTCTGAAATGGCTCGCCATCGCCTTCTCCATCACCCTGGTTGCCTTCGTGGTCATCGCCGCGCTGCTGCTCACGCTGACGAAGTGGGGCCGCCAGTTCTGGTCCGTGAGCGGCGGCTACTTCCGGGGTGAGGGAGCCTGGCGCACGTGGCTCTTCGTCGCGGCCCTGCTGTTCATGGCCTTGCTCAGCGTCCGGCTGAGCGTGCTGATCAGCTACTGGGGCAACGACATGTTCACGTCGTTCCAGCTCGGCGCCGCGGCGCTGAAATCCGGCGACGCGGCGGCCCTCTCGGAGGCGAAGACCGGGTTCTGGGACTCGGCAAAGCTTTTCCTCGTCCTGATCACCCTCTGGATGGTCAAGGAACTGGTGTACCTCTACGGCAAGCTGGCCTTCGATATCCGCTGGCGGGTCTGGCTGACCGAGCACGTCACCACCGACTGGCTGCGCGGCCGCGCGTTCTACCGGGCCCGGTTCATCGACAACACCATCGACAATCCCGACCAGCGTGTGCAGGCCGACATCACCACCTTCACCCAGCAGTCGCGCACGCTGTCGCTCGGCGCGGTGGAGGCCATCGTCTCGGTCGTGTCCTTCACCAAGATCCTGTGGGACCTGTCCGGCCCGATGACCATCCTCGGCGTCACCATCCCGCGCGCCGCCCTGGTCATCGTGCTCGCCTACGTGCTCATCACGACGCTGATCGCCTTCTGGGTCGGCCACCCGCTGATCCGGATCAACTTCCTCATCGAGCGCACGACGGCCAACTTCCGCTACGCGCTCGTCCGGGTCCGCGACTCCGCCGAGAGCGTGGCGTTCTACAACGGTGAGGACGTCGAGCGCAAAGGCCTGCTCGACCGCTTCGCCGCGGTGATCCGGGTGCAGTGGACCTACGTCTACCGCTACCTGAAGTTCGCCGGCTGGAACTTCGTGGTCAGCCAGTCCGCGTACCTGTTCCCGTATCTCATCCAGGCGCCCCGTTTCTTCAGCGGCGCGGTCACCCTGGGCGGGATGAACCAGACGGCCTCCGCGTTCAGCGAGATCCAGAGCTCCCTGTCGTTCTTCCGTGAGTCCTACGACGACTTCGCCGCCTACCGCGCGTCCCTCATCCGACTCGACGGCCTGCTGATCGCCGGCAAGGAATCGCGCGATCTGCCCGCGATCGCCGCCGCCGATCTCGAGGACGGCGTCAGCCTCGACAAGGTCGATGTGCGCAAGCCCGACGGCACCGTGCTCATCGACGACCTGACCCTGCGGCTCGCCCCCGGCGACGCGCTGGTCGTGAAGGGCGCCTCGGGCAGCGGCAAGACCACCCTGCTGCGCGCGCTCGCGCAGATGTGGCCCTACGCAGGCGGCGAGGTCGGCCGCCCGGCGGGGACCGAGACGCTGTTCCTGTCCCAGATCCCCTATCTGCCCCTCGGCGATCTGCGCACCGCGGTCGAGTATCCGGTCAGGAAGGACGGGGTCACCGACGACACCCTGCGCGAGGTCCTCACCAAGGTCCACCTCGGGCACCTGGTCGACCGGCTCGACGAAGAGGCCGACTGGGCCAAGATCCTGTCCCCGGGAGAGCAGCAGCGCCTGGCGTTCGCCCGCATCCTGCTGATCCGCCCCAAGGCGGTCTTCCTCGACGAGGCCACCTCCGCGGTGGACGAGGGCCTGGAATACACCCTCTACAACCTCCTCCGCACCGAGGTCCCCGACACGATCCTGTTCTCGGTCGCCCACCGCAGCACCGTCGACCGCCACCACACCCAGCGCCTGGAACTCGAGGGCGCGGGCACCTGGGACCTGGCGCCGATCGACGCCTGAACCCCGACGAAAACGGGCGGCGGTACCGAGGTACCGCCGCCCGTCCGCCTTCCGGAGGCGCTCTCCGCGCCGCCGGCCGAAGGGCTACCGCGACGAGAGTCCCGAGGAGATCCCCGAACTGCCGGTGGCGAGGTCGCAGGCGAGGGTGCTGCCCGCGTGGAGCATGCGGGTGACGATCGGCACGCTCTTGGTGACCAGCGGGGAGCCGGTGGCGTGCAGCAGCAGCGACAGCTGCACGGAGTAGCCGGTCTCCACGTAGTAGTAGGCCGTGGCCTGGGCGATCGTGCGGCCCGCGACGTCGACCTTGATGTTCACGGTGTCGCTGGCGAAGAACTTGCCGTTGGCGACGAAGTCGACCTGCGCGCCGACGTAGTCGTCGAGGCCGGTGACCTGGATCTTGGACGTGCACCCCGCGGTGAGGGTGTCGGTCAGGGCGTCGAACACCGGGCCCGCGCTCGCGTTCGGCGCGGTGACGATCAGGGTGGCGGCCAGGGCGGTCGCGGTGGTGGCGATGCGGCGCATCAGCGGGGACAGTGGCATGGGAATGCGGCTCCTCGTTCCGCTCGCGGGGAGAAACCGCGAGCGAGGGGGACGCTAACAATGTGTGCTCCGTCACCACACGGGTTTTGAAACATTGGCACTTCAAACTGTGCGGGGGTGCCCGATTTGGGTCCCACCTGGCGCTTCCCCTACACTAGACCGGTTGCCTGCGGGAGCTGTGCCCGCAATTCGGCAGTGAACCCCCAGTGGTTGGCCCGCCAGGGCCGGTGAAATCGCTGGCAGGCGCGCGTCCGGAGGGCGACAGACCATGCCCGTCGGGTCGGCAATCCGGCGTGCGTATACATCCAGGTCAGGAGGAAGCTGAAGTGATTCAGCAGGAGTCGCGACTGCGCGTCGCCGACAACACGGGTGCGAAGGAAATCCTTTGCATCCGCGTGCTCGGTGGCTCGTCGCGTCGCTATGCCGGTATCGGCGACATCATCGTCGCCACCGTCAAGGACGCCATCCCGGGCGCCAACGTCAAGAAGGGCGACGTCGTCAAGGCCGTCGTCGTGCGCACCGTCAAGGAGCGCCGCCGTCCGGACGGTTCCTACATCAAGTTCGACGAGAACGCTGCCGTGCTGATCAAGCCCGACAACGACCCTCGCGGCACCCGCATCTTCGGCCCGGTCGGCCGCGAGCTGCGTGACAAGCGCTTCATGAAGATCGTTTCGCTGGCCCCGGAGGTGCTCTGACATGAAGGTGCACAAGGGTGACACCGTGCTCGTCATCTCGGGCAAGGACAAGGGCGCCAAGGGCAAGGTCATCCAGGCCTACCCGGCGACCGGCAAGGTTCTCGTCGAGGGCGTGAACCGGATCAAGAAGCACGTCGCGGACTCCGCCAACCAGCGCGGCGCTTCCTCGGGCGGCATCGTGACCCAGGAAGCCCCCATCCAGGCCTCCAACGTGATGGTCGTCGATTCCGACGGTAACCCGACCCGCGTCGGCTACCGCACCGACGAGACCACCGGCAAGCGGGTTCGCATCTCCCGTAAGAACGGGAAGGACATCTGACATGACCACCAGTGAAAAGGTGCAGCCCCGGCTGAAGGCGCGCTACCGCGCCGAGATCAAGGACGCGCTGAACAGCGAGTTCGAGTACGCCAACGTGATGCAGATCCCGGGCGTCGTCAAGGTCGTCGTGAACATGGGTGTCGGTGACGCCGCGCGCGACGCCAAGCTCATCAACGGCGCCGTCAAGGACCTCGAGCTGATCACCGGCCAGAAGCCCGAGATCCGCAAGGCCACCAAGTCCATCGCGCAGTTCAAGCTGCGTGAGGGCATGCCGATCGGCGCGAAGGTCACCCTGCGCGGCGACCGCATGTGGGAGTTCCTGGACCGCCTGGTCTCCATCGCGCTGCCGCGTATCCGCGACTTCCGCGGTCTGTCGCCCAAGCAGTTCGACGGCAACGGCAACTACACGTTCGGCCTGAGCGAGCAGTCGATGTTCCACGAGATCGACGTGGACTCCATCGACCGCCCGCGCGGTATGGACATCACCGTGGTGACCACTGCGACCAACAACGAAGAAGGCCGTGCGCTGCTCAAGCACCTCGGCTTCCCGTTCAAGGAGAACTGAGCACATGGCCAAGAAAGCACTGGTCAACAAGGCCAACGCCAAGCCGAAGTTCGCGGTCCGCGCCTACACCCGCTGCCAGCGTTGCGGCCGGCCCCACGCGGTCTACCGCAAGTTCGGCCTGTGCCGCGTGTGCCTGCGCGAGATGGCCCACCGTGGCGAGCTCCCGGGCGTGCACAAGAGCTCCTGGTGAGCCCGCGCTCCTCGTGAGCGCAGCCGCCTAGGCGAATATCGAACGAAGGCACGGACTTCCGAGTGGAGTCCGTGCCTTTCGTGCGTTCTGTACGCAGATTCGGGTCAGAGGTCGGCGGGCAGAATTGTGAAGGACCGGTGCGCAGTCAGCGGTGTCAGAGCGCGAAAGTCGCGATGGTCCAGTGTGAGGATCGAGGCTGTCTCGTACTCTGCGGCCAATGCCACGCAGACAGCGTCGGCGAGATCCAGGTTCAGACTGGGATAGAGAGTCCGCACAGCGTTCGCCTGGTCGAGGACGTCGGGAGTGAGCACGGCGATCTCGAAGTCGTCGGTTCGGGCTTGCGCGCTGAGGTCTTCGATCATCGTCCTGGCATGGTCGCGACCCAGTTCGCGCCGTCCGACATGATCGAGTTCAGCGAAGCTCAAAGGCGAGAGCACAACCAAGCCGGCCCGTTCGAGGGAAGCGAAAGCTGCATCGCTTTCCGGGGCCGAAGTATCGAACGCGGCGATCAGGCCGGAGGTATCGGCGATGACAATGCCGGTTCCGGTCACGCGGCGCCGTCTTCGGCGACGATCTCCTCGGTCCGGGCGGCGAGTGTCGGGTCGCCGCTGGCGAAGCGGCGCAGGCGCAGCGGTGCGGATCGCCGACGCAACCGCATCGCGGCCAAGTGGATCGCCTCACGGATGATCTCCGCCTCGCTCGCGTCCGAGTTCGCAGCGGCATCTTTGATAACCGCGAGGTCGTCGGCGTCGGCGTAAACCATCGTCCGCTTGAGAGGCATATGTGTATTGTCGCATATATGCCAGGCTGCCGACAGGTCGGCGTAGTCGAATCGCCCCGCCGCTGGCAACAAATACCGCGCGGCCGCTGTCGCGGGTGGGGACGCGCTTCCTGTGGGTCGGGCATCCATGGGTGAAATATTGTGATTTCACTACTGGGGCGCCCTGTGATGGTGTTCCCTATGCGGATGACGAAGAAGCTCGCCGCCGCCACCGCCCTCTCCTGCGCCCTGCTGGCCGCCCCCGCTACCGCCTCGGCCGCCCCCGTCGACGCGATCGCCGGCTCCGGTTCCGGCCAGGGCGGCGGCTCCGGCTCCTCGGAAACCCAGCTGATCTGCTCGCCGGTCGCCCAGCTCCTGTTCGCCACCGGCAGCGTCGAGAAGCCCGCGCTCTACGACCTGCTCTGCCTGTTCAGCTGAGTCGGGTCCTTCGGCCCGGCCTCGTCGAGCGGCGCGGCGCGCCGGCTCCGCCACCCGAACCGTCCCGCTCGGGTCTGCGGGGAAGCCGGCGCGGACGTCGGCGCTCGGCCGCCGGCTACCAGGGCAGGCAGCCGGCCATCTTGAGGCGGGTGGCGAGGCCGGAGCCGACGACCGTGCTCGATCCGCCGCCCTTGGCCAGGACCGACAGCAGGAGGTCGACGCCGAGGCCGGCGCCGATCGAGCAGCCCAGCAGGTTGATGTCGACGGTGATCCGCTCGTCGGGGGCGCCGGGCAGGGATTCGTCGGCGTGCGCGGTGCTCGTGCCCGCGATGGTGGCGACGGTCAGTGCCGCGACGACGATGCCTGCCTTGATGGAACGCACCTGGGGTCCTCCTCGGTTTCGCGAATCTCGTGACGCGGCGGAAGGATCCGCCGCCACTCCTTTGTTGACCGACCGGCCCGTCCGGAAACCCGCCGGTCGTGTCCCCCGGAAATCGGGGTCGTGTCTCCCGACGCGAGCGCCGATACGTTGAGCGGCGTCACTCGTTCGGAAGGATCGCCCATGAGAACTCTCGCCGTCACCGCCGCGCTCGCCGCCGCCCTGATCGCCGCGGGTCCCGCCGTCGCCACCGCGTCACCCGCCCAGCCCGTCGCGGGAACCGGCTCGTCCTCGCTGGACGTGCTGTGCTCCCCGATCGGCGGTCTGCTCGTCGCCGTCGGCAGCGCCGAGAACCCGTACGGCCCGCTGCTGACCGGGGTCTGCCTCACCCGCTGACCGAGCACACGGCCCCGGTGATGTCGCCTAATACGCCCGGGACAGGCGGCTGCCGAACAGGGCGATGTGGCTCGCGATGCGGTGCTGGAGTTCGGCGGGCGGGCCCGGGATGACGGTGAATTCCTGGGCGTCGTGATGCTGGAGCAGATACCGGCCGTCGTCGGGGTAGTCGAGCCACAGGAAGGCGCGGCCGTCGGTGCTCGGCCGGGCGTCGACCTGGAATCCCGGGTACACCGTGATCTCCCCGGTGCCGACGCGGGGACGGCGGAAGAAACGCTGGAGCTGCTCGACGGGCGAGAGGCGGGTCGGGTGCCTGCTGTGTACCGGGAGGTCGAGGTCGGCGCGGCGACCCTCGAAGCGCGGCGTCCGCCCGCCGGGCACGCGGGGGAGGTGCGCGACGATCCGCGCGGGCAGGCTCTCCGGGTCGATCGCGGACAGCGTGACGCGTCCGCCGTACTCGCGGTCCGGCCCCGGTTCCTGGGTCGCCAGCACGCAGCGGTCACCGGCCAACCCCGCGAACACCCGGACGACCTCGGTCTGACCCGGCCCGTGGATGCCCTCGATCTCCACCCGCACCTGCGGTTCCAGCAGCACGCCGACGGCGGCGTGCACCTCGCGGTCGTACCACCGCCGCAACTCCCGCGCCGCCGCGTTGCGCCGCCCCCGGTGCACCTCGGCCGTCTCCGCGAACTCCGGTTGCCAGCTCAGCGGATACGGCCAGCGATCGCGGCCGTGCGCTTCGAGCACGAGCGAGAACGCGAGCGGATCGAATTCCCAGCGACCCCCCGGCGCGCCGGCACGCGAGTTCACCCGCCGATCACCCCACCCGCGGGCAGCGTCGGCGGGAGCTTGCCGATCAGTTCGGTCTCCCGGTCCTGCACCAGGTAGTCCGGCGTCTTGTGCTCGTTCTCGTCGTCCTTGCCGCCCGCGCCCCGGCCGCCGCCCATCATGCCCGGCATGCCGCTCATCCCGCGTGCGCCCGACGCGCCCGCCCCGGTGCGTGCCCCGGCGCCCGCCGCGCCTGCCGCGCCCGGCGCGGCAGCGACGCTGCGCCCGGCGCCCGGGGTTCCCGCACCCGGGACCCCCGCGCCGGGCGTGCCGGAACCCGGCGACCCCGCACCCGGCGGCCCGCCGGTCTTGTTGTCGCCCGGCGTGTTCGGGGTGCCGGTGGTGTCCGGCGTGGTCGCGGCCGGTGTGGTCGACGACGGATCGGTGCTGCTCGGATTCGTGTCGGTGTCCCCGGTATCGGTGTCGTCGTCGGACGGGTCGTCGGTGGTGTCGGTCGACTGCGGCGTGGTGGCCGCCGGGTTCTCGCCGGTGCCCGCCGGCGCCGTCGACGGGACACCGGAGTTGTTGCTGCCGTTCCCGTTTCCGTTCCCGGTGCCGTCGCCGTTGTTCCCGTCGCCCGGACCGGTACTGGGACTGCTCACGGTGTTCTGCGGCACCGGCAGCACCGGCGTGTGGCTGTCGACGGTGGTCGACCCCGGCTGGTAGGTGCCGATCATGAACAACTGCGCGTCCGCCTGCGCCTCGTTCGCGCGATGCTTGGCGGCCTTCACCACGCCGTTGCCCGGAATGTGGCCGACGAACTCGTCGAAGCTCGACACCTCCTCCGGCTTCGGGATCGCGATCTTCGCCTGCCCGAGCAGGCCCTCCATGTGATCGATCCCGTTCGCGACGAGCTGGAACGCCGTCGGCAGCTTCCCCGCCTCGGTCGTATAGGACTTGATCGCCTCGATCGCCGCGGTCCCCGAGGTGCCCGACCACTTCTCCGACAGCACCCGCTCGAAACTCGTCCGGTAGTTGTCCACCGCGGCCTGGGTGCCTGTGGTGAGCCGCCGCCAGGCGTCCGCGCCCGCGTTCACCTCACCCGCCGAGACCCCGGCCTGCCCGTCCTTGCCGTTCAGCGCCTCCCAGATCTGCTGATGCGTCCAGGTGCTGAACTCCTCGGGCGCGGTCACGGCCTTGCCGTCCATGGTCAGCCCCGCCCCCGCGGCCAGGCGGGAGAACTCGCTGGTGATGATGTCGCGGTCACCCTGCCAGGTCTGCTTGCCCTGCTCGTCGAGGGTGGCACGGTTCCCGTCGGCCTCCCTGGAGGCGTTGTAGTTCTTGAAGACCTTCCAGCCACCCAGCGTGCCGACATCCACGAAGAACTCGCCGACATCCTCACCCCAGTCGAGGAACCCCATCAGATGCCCTCCCCGTTCGCGCCCAAAGCGCCCGCGGTCTGCTGGTCGACGGCCTGGAGCTTGCCGATGGCGGCCAGGAAAGTGTCCCGCTGGTCGCGGGCTATGGAGATGTGCTGGTCCAGGCGTTTGGTTGCGGAGTCGCCGCCGGTTCCGCCGGCGACTGCCTTTTGCTCGAGTTTCTGGCGGATCAACTTTGCGGAGGGTAGGTCGCCCCATCCCGTCAGATGCTCCAGTTTGCTCGCCACGAGCTTCTGCGACTCGAGTTCGGTGATGTAGGCGCTGACCACGTTGGCGATGGACTGACCGAGGTCCTCCTCGATCTTGAATTCGCCGCTGATGGCCTGCTGCTTCATGTTCCGCCAGTACGTGGCTTGGTCTTCCGTCATCGTCGTGTCCCCCCAACTTCTACTTCGGCAGATGCGGTTCCAGTGCGACGGCGTACTTCTCGGCCTGCTCACACAGATCCCCGACCCGAGGCCCTTCGGTGCTCAGCCAAGACGCGGTTACCTCGAACATGCCCTGCTGCGCGTCGAAACCGACATAGCAGATGTCCGGAGTCGCGTTCTCCTTGAAGACCAGGCCACGGCGGCCGTTGACGGTCGTTTCGCGGAGGACGGTGACCGATTCCTTGGTGCGGGCCTGGTCGAGCGTATGGCTCGTCGAACCGACGCCGACCATGCGTCGCCCCGACCCGTACCGATTGTCGGACGGTGCCCAGTCGCAGATCCGCCACGCCGAGACACCGCTCGGCGGGTCCGTGGTAACCAACTTCGTCGCCGGATCCAGCCCCGCCCCCCGCAGCGCGTCGTCGGACAACGCCCCCCGGCACGGGTTGAACACCTCGATCTTGTCCAGGTCGCGCACGGTCGTGGTCGGCCCGGCCGATCCGTCCGTGGTGGTCCCGCACCCGGCGAGCACGGCCGCCCCGACCGCGGCGCAGACCGCCACCCGCCTCACCGCATCGCTTCGCACAGCACTCCCTACCTGGTCGAACCCGAACAGCTCCCCGCCCTACAGAGGTTGGACGCGTCCCGGCCCCGATCGGTTCCCTCCGGATCGTGACGGGTTCCCATCAAACCACGGCACGGTCCGCGGGGTGGGGGGCGTCACGGGCGGGCGGGGGAGTGTGCCGGCTCACCGTGGGGATGTCCGTCGCGAATTCTTCCGGTTAACAGCCGGTTTCGCGATGTGATGTGTGCCTGAGATTTCTCGCAGAACCACTTTTATCGGTGGCCGGGGTTCCGGGGCGCCGCTACCGTCGGGATGATCGCGTGATCGAAAAAGCGCGCATTCGGGTGTCGAAGACGATCCCTGATCCGAGGAATTGCAGTCGGCGACAGAGGATGTGGAATTGTGACGGCGACCACGGAGCTGATCAGGAGTGATGCGGGCGACAAGGCGCCGCTACGAGGGATTCCCGCGGGCGCGATGCCGCTCGTCGCGTTTCTCTCGATGCTGGCCGGATTCATCGGCGCGGCCGCGTACACGCATTCCGACGGCTATTTCGTGACATTCATGACCGGTAATTCCGAGCGAGGCGTGCTCGGCTGGTTCGACGGCGACCATCTGCTGGCCGCGGGCGCGGCGACCCTGCTGTTCTCGTTCGGGCTCGGGGTGTTCGTCGCCTCGCTGCTGCGCAGGCGGCTGTGGGACAACAGCCAGTACGGCGCGGCCGTGGTGACGACGGCGGCGCTGGTGGTTGCCTCGATGGTGGACATCGCGCTCGACCAGTCCGGCGGGCAGCGGCTCGGCTTCGTGCCGATCGCGTTCGTCGCGTTCGCCGTCGGCGCGCTGAACACGGCGTTCGTGAAGAACGGGGAGACCAGCGTGCCGCTGAGCTACGTGACCGGCACGGTCGTGAAGCTGGGGCAGGGCATCGAGCGCCACGTCAGCGGCGGGAGCGCCCGCGACTGGCTCGGCTACGGCCTGCAGTACGGGTCGTTCGCGGCGGGCGCGCTGCTCGGCGGGGTGACCGGCCGGATCGTGGGCGGTGAGATGATGCTGATCGTCGCCACAGGCGTCTCGGCCACGGCGGTGGCCCTGACCGCGCGGTCCCGCGAGGGCGTCCCCGCCTGACCGGCGGTCGGGCGTGTCGCCGCAGGTCGGCGCGGCGAGCCCCGGATTTTGCCCTGGTCACGGCATTGTCTACACTAGACCGGTTGCCTGGGCACTTCTGTGTCCGCGTTCGGGTTCTGTGCCGGACTCGGACCGCCCGGGCGCCGAGGACTCCCAGTGAGATCTCATCCGGTCGGCAAGTGTCGGCCGGGCCAGCCGAATTGCTGTAGGCCCACGGTCGATGCCCTGGCATCGGTGCTGCATGGGAACCGCAGCGAGAAAGGTGTCAGGTCTAACCATGACCATGACTGATCCGATCGCAGACTTCCTCACGCGTCTGCGCAACGCCAACTCGGCGTACCACGATCAGGTGAAGGCTCCGCACTCCAAGCTCAAGGCGAACATCGCCGAGATCCTGAAGCGCGAGGGTTACATCGCCGATTACCGCACCGAGGACGCCCAGGTCGGCAAGACCCTGATCGTCGACCTCAAGTACGGCCCCAGCCGCGAGCGCTCCCTGCAGGGCCTGCGCCGCGTGTCGAAGCCGGGTCTGCGGGTGTACGCGAAGTCCACCAACCTGCCCAAGGTCCTCGGCGGCCTCGGCGTGGCGATCATCTCCACGTCGACCGGTCTGCTCACCGACCGTCAGGCATCCAAAGCCGGCGTGGGCGGCGAAGTCCTCGCCTACGTCTGGTAAGGGAGGTCAGAGACAATGTCGCGTATCGGTAAGAAGCCGATCGAAATTCCCGCCGGTGTCGATGTCACCATCGACGGCCAGGTCGTGACCGTCAAGGGCCCGAAGGGCACGCTGACCCACACCGTCGCCGAGCCGATCGTCGTCGTCAAGGGCGAGGGCAACGAGCTCGAGGTGCAGCGTCCGAACGACGAGCGGGCCAACCGCTCCCTGCACGGCCTCACCCGTACCCTGATCGCCAACAACATCGAGGGCGTCACCAAGGGCTACGAGAAGAAGATGGAAATCTTCGGTGTCGGTTACCGTGTGGCCGCCAAGGGCTCGAACCTCGAGTTCGCCCTCGGCTACAGCCACCCGGTCCCGATCGAGGCCCCCGAGGGCATCACCTTCGCGGTGGAATCGCCCACAAAGTTCTCCGTGTCCGGTATCGACAAGCAGAAGGTCGGCCAGATCTCCGCTGTCATCCACGGACTGCGTAAGCCCGACCCGTACAAGGGCAAGGGCATCCGCTACGCCGGCGAGGTCGTTCGCCGCAAGGTCGGAAAGACGGGTAAGTGATCATGGCGCAAACCGAAAACCAGAAGGCCAAGCGGATCCCGCTGGGCAAGGACGTTTCCACGAAGCGTCGTCTGTCGAAGACCCGCCGTCACTTCCGTCTGCGCAAGAAGGTCGTCGGCACCACCGAGCGTCCGCGCCTGGTGGTCAACCGCTCCTCGCGCCACCTGCACGCCCAGCTGGTCGACGACTCGGTCGGCAAGACCATCGCCGCCGCGTCCTCGATCGAGGCCGACGTGCGCGCGCTGGACGGCGACAAGTCGGCCAAGGGTGCCAAGGTCGGTCAGCTGATCGCCGAGCGTGCCAAGGCCGCCGGTATCGAGACGGTCGTGTTCGACCGTGGTGGTCACGACTACCACGGCCGGATCGCGGCGCTGGCCGATGCCGCTCGTGAAAGCGGGCTGAAGTTCTGATGAAGACGCAGCCTGTTATCTGCCACATCGAAGAAGGGAACGTCTGATGCCGGGACGTCAGCGGCGTGACGGCGGCAACGGACCCGCCGGACAGAACAGCAACGGCCCCGAGGGCCGCGACAACCGCCGGGGCGGCAACGACCGTCGCGGTGGTGGCGACCGTCGGGACAACGCTGCCGAGAAGAACCAGCTCGAGCGCGTGGTCGCGATCAACCGCGTCTCCAAGGTCGTGAAGGGTGGTCGTCGCTTCAGCTTCACCGCCCTCGTGATCGTCGGTGACGGCAACGGCCTGGTCGGCGTCGGCTACGGCAAGGCCAAGGAAGTTCCCGCGGCCATCCAGAAGGGTGTCGAGGAGGCTCGCAAGGGCTTCTTCCGCGTCCCGATGATCGGCTCGACCATCACTCACCCCGTCCAGGGTGAGGCGGCGGCCGGTGTGGTCATGCTGCGTCCGGCCTCGCCCGGTACCGGTGTGATCGCCGGTGGTGCGGCGCGTGCCGTGCTCGAATGCGCGGGCATTCACGACATTCTGGCCAAGTCGCTCGGTAGCGACAACGCGATCAACGTCGTGCACGCGACGGTTGCCGCGCTCAAGCAGCTCCAGCGCCCCGAAGAGGTTGCCGCGCGCCGCGGTCTGCCGATCGAGGACGTCGCCCCCGCGGGCATGCTGCGTGCGCGTGCAGGACAGGGAGCCTGACCATGGCTGATCTCAAGGTGACCCAGATCAAGAGCTCGATCGGCGCCAAGGCGAACCAGCGGGAGAGCCTTCGCACGCTCGGCCTGCGCAAGATCCGCCAGAGCGTGGTCCGCGAGGACAACGCTCAGAACCGCGGTCTGATCAACGTCGTGCGCCACCTCGTGACCGTTGAGGAGGTCTGACGACATGACCATCAAGATTCACCACCTGCGGCCCGCCCCGGGCTCCAAGACCGAGAAGACCCGTGTGGGTCGCGGTGAGGGCTCCAAGGGCAAGACCGCCGGTCGTGGTACCAAGGGCACCAAGGCCCGCAAGAACGTCTCCCCGGCGTTCGAGGGTGGCCAGATGCCGCTGCACATGCGCCTGCCGAAGCTGAAGGGCTTCACCAACCGCTTCCGCGTGGAGTACCAGGTTGTGAACGTGGGCCGCATCGCCGAGCTGTTCCCCGCCGGTGGCGAGGTCGGCAAGGCCGAGCTCGTGGCGGCCGGCGCGGTTCGCAAGAACCAGCTGGTCAAGGTGCTCGGCGACGGTGAGATCGGCGTGGCGGTGCAGGTGACCGCCGACAAGGTGACCGGCTCCGCCAAGGAGAAGATCACCGCCGCCGGTGGCACTGTCACCGAACTGGCCTGACGGTAATCTCGACTGCAGTCGGCACCGGACGAGTGATCCCTCGTCCGGTGCCACTGTTAGAGTTCAGTTGTTGTCTGCCAAGACTCGTCATGGGCTGACGTCTAGCCGCATGGCATGACCATGTCGTTCGCCAGGAGGATCTGTGCTTTCCGCCTTCGTATCGGCCTTCCGGACTCCGGACTTACGGCGGAAGATTCTCTTCACGCTGGGGTTGATCGCGCTGTACCGGCTCGGTGCCGCGCTGCCGTCCCCCGGCGTCGACTATCGCGCGGTCCAGGACTGCGTCAAGCTGGTCTCCGGTGGTGACAACGCCGGTATCTACCAGCTCATCAACCTCTTCTCCGGCGGCGCGCTGCTGCAGCTCTCGGTGTTCGCGATCGGCATCATGCCGTACATCACGGCGAGCATCATCATCCAGCTGCTGACCGTCGTCATCCCGCGTTTCGAGGAACTGCGCAAAGAAGGCCAGGCAGGCCAGGCCAAGATGACGCAGTACACCCGATACCTGTCGATCGCGCTGGCGATCCTGCAGGCCACCGGTCTCGTCGCGCTCGCGGCTCGCGGCCAGCTGCTGCAGGGCTGCCAGAAGCCCATCCTCGCCGAGTCCGGCATCTTCGACATGATCATCATCGTGCTGGTCATGACCGCCGGCGCCGCACTGGTCATGTGGTTCGGCGAGCAGATCACCGAGCGCGGTGTCGGCAACGGCATGTCGCTGCTCATCTTCGCGGGCATCGCGGCCCGCATCCCCATGGAGGGGAAGAACATCCTCGACAGCCGCGGCGGGCTGATCTTCGGCGTGGTGATCGTCGCCGCGCTGATCATCATCGCCGCGGTCATCTTCGTCGAGCAGGGCCAGCGCCGGATCCCGGTCACCTACGCCAAGCGCCAGGTCGGCCGGAAGATGTACGGCGGCTCCTCCACCTATCTGCCGCTGAAGGTCAACCAGGCCGGTGTCATCCCGGTGATCTTCGCGTCCTCGCTGCTCTACCTGCCCAACCTCATCGCTCAGCTGACCGGTTCCAACACCGCGACGGACCCGAGCTGGTGGCAGGAGATCATCCAGAAATACCTGGTCAACCCGGGTAACCCGGTCTACATCGCGATCTACTTCGGTCTGATCGTGTTCTTCACCTACTTCTACGTCGCGATCACCTTCAACCCGGAGGAGCGCGCGGACGAGATGAAGAAGTTCGGCGGCTTCATCCCGGGCTACCGCCCCGGTAAGCCGACCGCGGACTACCTGCAGTTCGTGCTGAGCCGCATCACCCTGCCCGGATCGATCTACCTGGGTCTGGTCGCGGTGCTGCCCAACCTGTTCCTCGACATGGGTAACAGCGGTGCGCAGAACCTGCCGTTCGGCGGAACCGCGGTGCTCATCATGGTCAGCGTCGGCCTCGACACTGTGAAGCAGATCGAAAGCCAGCTGATGAATCGAAATTACGAAGGGTTCCTCAAGTGAGAGTTGTTCTGCTCGGTCCGCCGGGTGCCGGCAAGGGTACTCAGGCCGTCCTGCTGTCGGAAAAGCTGGGCGTTCCGCACATCTCCACCGGAGACCTGTTCCGCGCGAACATCAGCCAGCAGACCGCTCTGGGCCGCGAGGCGCAGAAGTACATGGACGCCGGTGACCTCGTGCCAAGCGACGTGACCAACCGCATGGTCGAGGCGCGGGTCGCCGAGCCCGACGCGGCCAACGGCTTCGTCCTCGACGGGTACCCCCGGACCGTCGACCAGGGTGACGCCCTGAAGAAGATCCTGGAGAACCAGGGCCTGGCGCTCGACGCCGTGCTCTGCTTCGAGGTCGCCGAGGACACCGTCGTCGAGCGCATGCTCGCGCGCGGCCGCGGCGACGACACCGAGGCCGTGATCCGCAACCGCCTACGCGTGTACCGCGAGGAGACCGAGCCGCTGCTCGCCTACTACGACGGTCTGGTCGTGACGGTCGACGGCATCGGCGAGGTCGAGGACGTCAACGCCCGGGCGCTGAAGGCGCTCGGCAAGTAATCCCGAACGGAGCTGACGAGGCCGGATGGTCTTCCACCGTAAGAAGAAGGTCGTGCCGTTCCGGACGGCGGGTGAGCTGGACGCCATGGCGGCGGCCGGCGCGGTCGTCGGCCGGGCGCTCGTGGCGGTCCGCGCCGCCGCCAAGCCCGGCGTGTCCACGCTCGAGCTGGATCAGGTGGCCGAGGCGACCATCCGCGACGCGGGCGCCGTGCCGTCCTTCAAGGGCTACCACGGTTTCCCCGGCTCGATCTGCTCTTCGGTGAACGACCGGGTCGTGCACGGCATCCCCTCGGCGAGCGAACTGCTCGTCGAGGGCGACCTGGTCTCGATCGACTGCGGCGCCATCCTCGACGGCTGGCACGGCGATTCCGCCTGGACCTTCGGCGTCGGCCCGATCATCGAGGCCGACCGCCTGCTCAGCGAGGCGACCCAGCTCTCCATGGAGGCCGGCATCGCCGCCATGCTGCCCGGCAACCGGCTGACCGACGTCTCGCACGCCATCGAGCTGGGCACCCGCGCGGCCGAGGAGAAGCACGGCCGCGCCTACGGCATCGTCGACGGCTACGGCGGTCACGCCATCGGCCGCGAGATGCACATGGACCCTTTCCTCCCCAACGAGGGCGCTCCCGGCAAGGGCCCGCGCCTCGTCGTCGGTTCCGTGCTGGCCATCGAGCCGATGCTCACCCTCGGCACCACCGAGACCCGCACCCTCGACGACGACTGGACCGTCGTCACCACCGACGGGTCCCGCGCCGCCCACTGGGAGCACACCGTCGCCGTCACCGAGAACGGCCCCCGCATCCTCACCCTGCGCCCGGAGTAGTCCGGTTCCGCTCGAGGTATTCCTACCGGGTTTCCTACCTTGGTAGCATAAAGGGTATGAAGCTGAGCGTGAGCCTTTCGGAAGACGACCTGAAGGTCCTCGACCATGAAGTGTGCCGGGCCGGCCTGCCCGGGCGGTCGGCTGCCGTTCATCGTGCGATCCAGTTGCTGCGGGAACGGGCACTCGAAGACGAATACACGGCGGCCTGGGATGAATGGGAATCGTCGGGTGAAGAGGAGATCTGGGCACCTGCCTCGTCCGATGGTCTCGCCTGATGCGGCGGGGTGACATCCTGCTCATCGAGTTCGATCCGGCGCGGCCGGACGAGGCGAACAAGGTTCGTCCCGCGATCGTGGTCAGCAACGATGGCGCCAATCGTTCGGCGGAGCGGCAGGGACGAGGGGTGATCTCCGTTCTTCCCGTGACGAGCAACGTCGATCGGGTGTACTCGTTCCAAGTGCTGATCGAGGACGCTGGTCTGCGTACGGCATCGAAGGTTCAGACCGAACAGATCAGGTCGGTGTCCATCAGCCGGGTCCGGCGAACCATAGGCAGAGTTCCCGCGGCGACGATGGCCGAGGTGGATCGGGTGCTGCGGGTGCATCTCGGGTTGTGAGGTCATCCCTCCAGGAGGATGGTGACCGGTCCGTCGTTGACCAGGTCCACGTGCATGTGCGCGCCGAACCTTCCGGTCGCCACCGTCGCCCCGAGCTCTGTGAGTGCCTGTGCGTAGGCGTCGACCAGGGGTTCGGCGACCGGGCCGGGGGCGGCCGCGTTCCAGGACGGGCGGCGGCCCTTGTTCGTGTCGGCGTAGAGGGTGAACTGGCTGACCACCAGGATCGGCGCGTCCAGGTCGGCCGCCGAGCGCTGCCCGTCGAGAATCCGCAGGCGCCAGGTCTTGTCGGCCAGCGCCTTCGCGGTCGCCTCGGTGTCGTCGTGGGTGACACCGACCAGGGCGAGCAGCCCGTGCGGCGCGCCGCCCTCGGCCGCCTCGATCCGCCCGACGACCTCCCCGTCGACGCTCACCTGGGCGCGGGACACCCGCTGCAGCACGATACGCACGCTCTCGATGATGCCGGGTTCATCCGGCCGACGGTCGTTCGGGGTGACCGGGCGCACGGCAGAGCGACCACGGGGCCGAGCGCCGCCGTCACTCGCCCGGTGCGGGCTCGCTCTTCCCGAAGAACAGCACGTCCTCGCCGTATTCGGTGAGCGCGCGGGCCTTGGCCGCCTGCCGGATGCCGCTGCCGGGCAGCTGGGTGATCTTGGCGAACATGGGCGCGTTGCCGAAGGCGGCCCTGACCTGGGTCTCGGAGGCGTAGTCGGCGCCGTAGTCGGCCAGGGTGGCGAAGTCCAGCGGGGCGAGCGGCGCGTCGAGCGGCGCCTGGCCGCTCGGCCTGCCGAGGGCCGCGTACTGGGTGGCCACGCCGTTGTCGTAGACACACAGCTCGTAGGAGATGTTCTCCACCGTCGCGACCGTGATGACCGGCCACTTCTCCGAAAGACGCTGCGCCAGCGGGTGGGCGGCCAGGCCGCCGATCTCCCAGTTCAGGCTCTTCACCGAAATCCAGCTGCCCGAAGACTGTTCGACCAGCACCACGTCCTCGCCGAGGACGGTCGACGGGTTGGTCTCGGGTTCGCGGGTGCCCCAATGCGCTTCGCTGACGCCGCCGAAGGCCGAGGACGGCACCGGCTTCGCGCCGTCACGGGCGTAGGCGGCGACGATCGCGGCCCGCACCTGGCTCAGCGCGTCCGGCGCCGAGCAGCGCACGGCCAGCGCGCCGTAGGTGGCCGAGAGCTCCACCGGGCGTGACGGGGGCTCGGGCATGGCGCCCGCCGCGAGGGGCTTGAGCCCGACCAGCGCGAGGCGCCAGTTGATCTCGTCGATCGTGGCCAGGTCGCCGCCCGACTGGTACAGGATCTGGTGCTGGGTCAGCCGGCCCGCGCGTTCCAGCGTGGGGGCGCCGAGCTTGGTCAGCGCCTGGATCGTCTTGTTGGTGAGATCGAGGACCTCGATGGAGGTCTCGCGCAGCTTGGCCGTGCTCTCGGAGGTGGTGATCTGCGCGTACAGGGCGCGATAGCTCGCGATCGCCTGCTTGCGGGACCGGCCGACCATCAGGGTGCGCAGCAGCGTGCTCAGGCTCGCCAGGTATTTGCCCGGCTGCTGATGGTCACGGGCGTAGAGCGCGGCCCGGATCCGGACGGCGTCCTCGCTGGCGGCCACGGCCGCGTCGTGGTCGAGCCGCATCAGCCACACGCCGCACTTGGACAGGCCGTCGGCGCACATCGCCGCGACCTCCGGATAGTCCTGGGCCACCTGCCGATAGGCATGGCAGGCGCTGCGGATGGTGTTGGTGGCCAGCTGCCGGTGTCCGAGCGCGCGCGTGGCCTGCTCGAACAGCCGAAGCGCCTCGTTGAGCCTGCCCGCGTACTGGGAGTCGTTGAAACCGCCCACCAGCCAGTGCAACCGGATCGCCACGGCCTCCTGGGCCGGTTCGAGCGCCTCGGCGGTGCGGTCGCGGCCGTCCGCCTCGCGCGTGGCGAGCAGGGCCTGCGCCAGTTCGGTGAGCGCCCCCGCCAACCGCAGATAATCGGTGGCGGCCTGGCTGCGCGCCGCGGCGCTGCGATCGGCCGCGACCCGGCGTTCGAGTCCGCTCAGATCGGTCATCGTGAGCAACTCCATCGCGACGTCAACTCCCGGGCCCCATCGTTCCTGCGTGGCCGCTACCGGCCGTGTGCGCTTCGGTCGAGTCTGTCACAGATCGCCGCCTGCCGCCCAGGTGACCGTCGCGGAAAATGCCGGTTTACGGAAAGTGCTGGGGCTGGGCATAACCCGTTGTTCTGGCTAAGCTTCCACCGTTCCGGACTGTCGGCGAGGGCCGCCGGGGGAGAGTATCGAGGAGCGGGTGGCGTGGGTAAGGATTCTCCGTATGCCGGATTGGCGAGCAAGGCGAAGGTCCGGGTCGAGACCGGCGCCGCGCTCGAGGCGGCGAAGGCCTGCGCCAGTGCGCTCGACGTGCTCAAGGGCTGTCAGACCCTGCTGAATTCGGGCCAGCTGAACGTCTTCACCGAATCCAAGCTCGGCGGGAGCGAGGTTCTCGCCGGGCCGCCGCTGCACGATCGCTTCATCGACGAGGCCAACCAGGCCAAGGAGTCGGTCGGCCAGTTCATCACCGCCTTGCACGACCTGATCGACCTGTTCAAGGACGCCGGTGACAAGTACACCGGCGCCGACAACCTCTCCGCCGACGACATCGCGGCGCTCAAGACCAAGAAGACCGAGCTCAACGGCGTCTCCTCGGATCCGACCGGCAGCGGTCGTGACCTGTCCGGCGCGATCAAGCAGGCGGGCAGCTACCACCCGGCGCACGAGGACATCACCCATCGCGACGGCAAGATCATCGTCTATCACAACGACGACATCGACGTCGCGAAGATGCCGGAGCACAAGGACTCGAAGGCCAAGCCCGAGGGCGTGCAGGTCCCGATGCCGGTGCGCGAACCGTCGAGCATGAGCTGGAACGACCTCTACAACCTCGGCTTCCGGATCGGCTGGACCGAGCTCACCGAGGACTCGCCGACGTGGGGCGCCATGGCCGCGCAGACCCACACCGCGGCCTGGGACCTGAACCGGGCGCTGGAGAAGATCACCACCACGGTGTGGGAGAGCCAGGGCGGCGACTCGGCCATGGCCGCGATCAACACGTTCGCCGGTTCGATGATGGAGCTCTCCGACGGCTTCAAGACGATGCAGAACGTGCTGCAATACACCGCCGACTGGCTGTACGCGACGAACTCCTGCATGCCGATCCGCGCGGAGGAGGAGTGTGGCGACGATGTCGAAGAGGTGCGTGAGCTCTACAAGAAGCACTATGTCGACGGCGTGAGCAACACCGAGAAGGCGTTCCCCACGGCCGCCGTGCCCGCCGCGCCGAAGGGCCCGGTCGGCGAACCGGCGAAAGATCCGGCCAAGGACCCTGCCAGAGACCCGGCCAAGGACACCGGCGGTCAGCAGACCGGTGGCGGCCAGCAGACCGGTGGCGGCCAGCAGACCGGTGGCGGCCAGCAGACGGGAGGCGGGCAGCAGACCGGCCAGCAGACTCAGCCGCAGATCTCCGCCGCGGGCCAGGCGGCCCAGGCGGCCCTGCAGCAGGCGTCCTCGCCGACCGGTTCCGGGAAGACCGGTGCGGGCAGCACCGGAACCGGGACCACGGGGACCGGGAGCACGGGGACCGGCAGCACCGGCACCTCGGGCACGAAGGGGACGAGCGCGGGTTCGGTCAGCGGCAGCGGCTCCTCGGGATCCGGTTCGGGCAGCGACATGCTGTCCTCGCTGGTGTCGGCGGTGTCATCCGCGGCGTCGACGCTGTCGCAGGCCCTGCCGAGCCTGCAGACGGCACTGCAGAGCGCTCTGCAGCAGGTCTCGTCCGGTGTCAGCTCGGCGATGCCCGACCTGTCGCAGCTGAGTGCGGTGCTCGAGCAGTACCCGGACCTGGCCGAACTGCTCGGGCAGTCGCCGGAGGTCTCGGCGCTGATCGCCGCCAACCCCTCGCTGGAGCCGATCGCCGAGCTGCTCGGCCTCGAGGTCGAGCACGCCGACCCGGCCGTCGCGGGGTCGGCGGAGGCCGAGTCCACGGCCGGCGCGGATCTGTTCCCACGCGCCTCGCTGCCCGACTTCTCCAACATCCTGTCCGGTCTGGAAGGCACGGGCGAGCCGCTGACCGGCCTGGTCGCCGCCGCGCAGCCGGAACAGGCGGCGCCGATACCCGTCCGGACGGTCGAAACGGTCGACGAGACCTCCTTGACCCACGCGCGTCCCGAGGCGACCGCGTGAGCGCCCGGTGGGAACTGACCGACATCGAGTTCTACGTCCTGTGGAAGCGGGTGATCGGCGGCAGCCTGCCGCGTCCGCTGAGCTTCCAGTCGACGATCATCGCGATGGCCGATTTCGAGCAGGCGCAGTACGAGGCGTGGAACCACCTGCAGGCCACCATGGATCCGGCGCTGCGCTCGGTGCTCGAGGTCCTCGAACGTCCCGACGTCTACCTGCGCCTGCGCGGCTGGAACGACCGGGAACGCGGCGACGCGCAGCGCTGGCTGAAGGCGAGGGCGGCCCGGGCGGGTGCCAACGGCTACCTGATCTACCAGTTGCCCGGTGAGACACCCGCACACAGCGGCGGTTTCGTGATCGAGGACTGCGGCCCGCACGGGCTCGCCGAGGCCGTCGTCGATCTGATGCCCGCGGTCGGCGCGGGACAGCGCGGCGTGCTGCCGCTCGCGGCGGGCGGGCACGAGGAGGCGGAGGAGTCGCGGCCGCGGTCGTCGATGTTCTTCGAGGACGCCGATACCTCGGTCGCGCGGACCAACGCGGAGTTCTTCGAGACGCCCGCCGACCGCACCGGCACCATCAACATCCTGCAGAACCAGTCGATGTTCGGATCGCGGGGCATGCAGCGCGACATCCTGGTCTGGCGGGACCTGCCCGACGACGGCCGCTATGTGATCGAACTGCCCTCGGATTCCCCGACCGCCGTACCGATGAACCGGGATGTGCTGATCGCCACCGTCGACAAGTCCATCGCGCGGATGATGGCGCGGGTCGAGGCGCACTGGGAAGCGCGGCTCTGAGTCGAACCGTGCACGCGCCGTTCATGTCCGGGTCACCGACGGGTATCCGCGGTCTGCGAGTCTGTTGCGCAGGCGAACGAGTTGTGGTGTGCTCGAACACACCAGCAGTGGAGGGACCGCCATGACCTTCGAATACGATGCCGACCTCTTCCGCGCCGCGGCGGGCAAATCGACCGGCGTCCAGAACAAGATCAATTCCGTCCTGAACACGCTCAACGGCGCCATCGGCGGCCGCGGGAACGTCTGGGGCAGCGACAAACTCGGCAACAGCTTCTACAACGGCCCCGGCGGCAACGACGGCTACAAGGCCTCCCGCGACAACGTCACCGAGAACGGCCGCACCATGGCCGAGACCATGGGCAAGTTCGCCGAAGGCCAGATCGACAGCGCGGTCGCCATCGAGAAGATGGAACGCGGCAACCGGGACGGCATGACCTAGACGGCGGGCCGTCGGGCCGTCGTCGCTCGCCGCAGAACCCGCCGGGCCGGGGCGCGCCGCCGGGTCAGGTGGTGCGTTGGTGGGGGAGGCCGAGTCGGGGGAGGTCGAGGCGCCGGTCGGCGGAGCCGGCGATCCAGGCGTCGTAGACCAGGCCGTGCGGGTCGGCGATCCCGTAGCCGTCGCGGAGCCCGGCCACGGAAAGCGCCGCGGCCCGGTCGTATTCGGCCAGGGAGACGGGGGCGTCGAAATCCGCCCACCACAGGAAGCTGCTGTCGGCGTCGGGGGGCTGCCAGCCGGCGCGGACGATCGCCTGCCTGCCCGTTTCGTCCGCGCGGGCGGCCTCCTCCAGGTACTTGTCGCTCACCAGCTGGGCCGCCAGCACGTCAACGTCCTTGTAGAACTGCACGTAGCGTCGCTGCCCCGCGGGGCGGGGTTCCACGATGATCAGCGTCGCGGTGTCGGGCAGCTCGAGCAGTTCGGCGGCCAGGTCGGCCGCGAAGGTGTCCCAGGCGGTCACAGCAGGCCCTGCACGTCGACCTCGGCGTCGCGATCGTCGGCCGCGAGGGCCTCGTTGGTGACCAGCCACAGCCACACCGACAGTTCCTGGCGCGCCTGGACCAGCGTGGCCCCGGCTCCGGCCCAGCGGATCTGGACGGGATCGTCCACCACCCGGGCGGTCGGTGCGCCGAGCGCGCCCTCGATCGCCTCCTCCAGCTCTGCCGACGCGTCACGCACCAGCGTCCGGCCCGCCTCGGTGTCCTCGGCGTAGCCGGTCACCCGGATCTCGATCCGCTCGACCCGGCCGTCGTCGGCGAAGATCGTGCCGCTGCCCGTCCCGAACCCGGTATCGAGCATCACCCAGCCGGGCCGTTCGGAGACGACCCGCCAGCCGAACTCGGCCGCCAGACGCGGCGCGTCGGCGAGCTGCCAGGACCAGTCCAGGTCCCGCAACCGCGTGGCCAGCGCGGCCACCTCGGGCGCGGGGGTGGTCTGCCATTCGGTCATGCGGTCGTCTCCTCAGAAGTAGGCCATGAAGGCGGCATCGAATTCCGGGTCACGGGTGTCGAAACCCGCCGGGCGATAGTCGCCGGCGCGGACATGGGCCACGAAGTCCGCGGGCAGTCCCACCGCGCCCGCGGCCACGTACCGCATCGAATCCTCCCGCCAGATCCAGACGCCGTCGGAGTACAGGGAGGACCCGCCGGAGATCCACTCGCCCTCGGCGAGCAGGTCCGGAACCGAGCCCATGACGTCGAAGACGGCGGGGACGTTGTACATGTAGTCGAGGATCCGGTCCCGGTCCTCCTCGACGACGCCCGCGTCGGCGGTGCGCAGTGACGGCAGGTCCTGGTACCGGTCGCTGTACATCTCCCGGTACATCGCCACCGGCTTCAGTTCCATCGTGCGCGCCCCTCCGTCGATCGTGGTCGTGACTCAGATCTTTCGCAGGGCTCACCGAGTCGTCAAGCGCGGGGGCGTCCGTGCGCGGGGCGGCAGCGACCATTCACCCTGTCGTCACGCCCGATTCGCCCGCGGGTGTCAGTCTGTTGCGTACGCGAAGGACTTGTGATGTGCTCGGTTGATCCGGTGGAGGAACGAGGCGATGGCGACAGCGTCGCAAGGGGCGGGCGAGTAGCGCGATGGTGAACGAGCGGGCCAAGTCCGATCTCTACGAGATCATGGAGACCGTGCAGGAGCAGTTCCGGCAGGTGGAACGGATCCAGCGCGAGCGGGCCGACATCGTCGGCAAGTCCACCGTCCGCAAACGCGTCACTGTGACGGTGAACGCCGACAACAAGATCATCGAGACCAAGTTCGGCGCCGACATCGAGGACCTGACCTACCCGGAGATCGCCAAGGCGGTCACCGAGGCCGCGCAGCTCGCGGCCGACGACGTGGCCCGCCAGCTCGCCGAGCTCATGAGCCCGTTCCAGGCCACCCGCGCCCGGCTGCCGAAGCTCTCGGACCTGATCGAGGGCATGCCCGAGCTCCGCATGCCTGGCAAGGTCGACGCCCCGCTGAACCCGCCGACGACGCGCCAGGACAGCTTCTCCGACGGCGCGGTGGCCAGGGACACGGGCAGCGCGGCGACCGATTCGAGCTGGTGATCCGGATCCCGGGTCGCGTCGGCGCGTGGCCGGGCCGGAAGGATGGCCACGGAGACGATGACGCGGACGACGAGCGAACAAACCCGGAAGAGGTGTGTCGATGAGTGACGACGGTGCCGGAACCGACGCCGACTTCGTGGACTCGGCCGACCCCGAGCTGGATCGGGAGGGGCCGGACGGGCTGGCCTACTACCGGGGAGAGCCGCTGAACGGCAGCGTGTACACCCTCGACAGCGAGGGCGGGATCGGCGAGATCGCCGCCTTCCGCGACGGGTTGCGCAGCACCGAGGTGTTCTACTTCCTCGACGGCCGCCGCGCCGAGGAGCGCACGTACGTCGAGGGACGGCCGTTCGACGAGTGGCAGGCCTGGCACCCGGACGGCACGCTCGCGCGGCGCGAGCTCTACTCCTGGCAGGGCCGACTGCGGTGGCGCACGCGCTGGTCGGAGTCGGGCGAGGTGCTCGAGGACACCGATGTCGAGCGGGCCGAGCGCGGGATCGATGCCGAGGCCGTGCGCGAGGACGACGCGCGGGTGAGCTGGCTTCAGGACGGCAGCCGCTGGTTCCTCGACGACGAGCCGCTGACCGGCCAGGTGATCGAGCGCGCCGGTCCCGACCCCCGCGCGCCGATCGTCGCGGTGCAGAGCCACCGCGACGGGTACTACGCGGGCCCGCAACGCACCTGGTTCGCCGACGGGCCGCGCCGGACGGTCGGCCTGGTGTGGCGCAACCGCCCGGCGGGACTGTTCCTCGAGTGGTACGCCACCGGCGCCCTCGCCGAGGAGAAGGCGTTCGACGCGGAATCCGAACTGCTGGAACGTCGGGCGTGGGACGCGTCGGGCGCGGTGACCGCCGAGTGGCGCGGCGGCCCGCGGGAGTCGACCGTCCACCGGGAGACGTGGCCCGACGGCGCCCCGAAGCTGCTGGGTGTGCGCGGGCCGGCGGGCCGGATCGGCGCGTGGGTGTCCTTCGCGCCCGGGGGACAGGTCGTCGGCGAGGACTATTTCTCGCCCGAGGGCGAGCTGGTGGCCGGCTACCGGTGGGACGAAGCGGGGAACCCGCGACCGTGACGGCCCGCATTCACGTTGTCGTTACGCGGCATTCGCACTCGGGTGTGATTCTGTTGCGTACGCGAACGAGTTGTGGTGTGCTCGACGGGATCACGGTGGAGGGACGGGGTGCTGATGGTGTGGAGGCCGGACCTCGTTGCCGCCCTGCTCATCCCGGCCGTGTCTCGCGCCGGTCTCCCGGCTGCGCTGCGCGCGTCGACCCCGCGCGGTGACCGCGGCGAATCGGTGATCTGAGCGTCACATGTCGATGGAGTTGCCGTCCGGGCTGCACTGGCTCTCGATCCTCGCCGGCATGGAGTGGCCGGAAGGCGACGAGGACGGCATGTGGGGCATGGCCGGCGACTGGCACACCGCCGCCGACGGTCTGCGGGCGATCATCGACGACATCGATGCCGCCAAAGCGGCCGCGCACAAGGCGTACCCGCAGGGCGAGGGCGTCGAGGACATGCTCAAGGCCTTCGAATCGCTGGCGCGCGGCGACGGCGGCGACAAGGACCAGTCGATCCAGAAGCTGGCCACCCTGTTCGATCAGGTCGGGGACTCGGTCTATCAGACCGGTACCGAGATCGAATACACCAAGCTCATGTTCTATTCGTCGCTGCTGTTGCTGGCGGCGGAGATCGCCGCGGCGTGGATCTTCCCGCCGACCGCGCCCGCGGTCGAGGCGGCGGCGATCGGCGCGACCCGGATCGCGGCCCGGGTGCTCACCGGGCGGGTCATCGCGGCGATCCTGCGCAACGTCGCCAAGGCCGCCGCCACCCGCCTGGTGAAGTTCCTCGCCCGGCACGTGGCCATCGACACGGTCCTCGGTACCCTGCAGGAACTCGGCATCCAGCAGTGGCAGAAGGACCAGGGCCACCGCAAGGAGATCGACTGGAACCAGGTCAAGGCGACCGCCATCAGTTCCGCCGCGGGCGGCGCCGCGGCGGGCCCGTTCGGGCACTGGCTGGGCAACAAGCTCGGCAACTCGATGAAGCCGTGGCTGCGCAACGCGATCACCGGCGTCGGCGCGGGCCTGGTCGGCGCGGGCGGCGGCATGCTCGGCCAGTTCGGCTACGACGCCGCCACGGTCGGCCTCGACAAGGCGTGGAACAACCTCAAGACCGCGGCCGGTGACCCGCTCATGTGGAGCGCGGGCGCGAGCAACGGCGCTCTGTCGGGGCTGAACAAGGGCGCGGCGACCAACGCGTGGCAGTCCATGAAGCCGGGCCTGTTCGAGCGCCCGAACCTGAGCACCCGCATCGCCGAAACGCTCGGCCCGGACGCGAATCTCGGCACCTTCGGCCAGAACTCGGGCGCGAACACCGGGGCGGGCGACGGGTCGACCGGCCGCCCCGGCGAGGGCGACGGCGACGGGGCGGGCGCGAACCAGGGCGACCGCAGCCGCACCGGCGCGGGCGAGGCGGGGTCGGGCGACGGCGGCGGCGAGAACCGGGCCGGGGACGCCGAGGGACAGAAGGTGCGGCCCGCGGGCTCGACCGACGCCCCCGAGGCGCAGGGCGACACCATGGCGGGCGACCCCGAAAGCCGCACCGATCACCACGATTCGGGCGAGCGCCAGGCGACCGGAGACGGCGGCGGGCCGGCGCCGACCCGGCAGGAAGCCAGGCCGGAGGCGGCGGGCGGCGACACCGCCGCGGGCGACGGCAGCGGCGGCAGGCACGACAGCGGGCCGCGCGCCCAGGCCGAAGCGCCTGCCGCGCAGGCCGATTCCGGCGCGACCCAGCACGACGCGCCACGCGCCGGCGTCGCCGAGGACACGCCGACCGGCACCGTCGAGAACACCAGGACCGATGCCGCGTCCGGCGGCGAACCGGTCGCCCAGTCGCGCGACACGGCCCAGAACGGCGCGGCGCCGCTCACGACGGCGGCGGGCGCGCCACCGGCGACGGCGGCGGGCGCCCCCGCGTCGGGACCCGCGCAGACCGCCGGTCCCGCCCAGTCGGGAGCGCCGGCGCAGGCCGGCGGACCCACCCATACGCAGGCCGGTGCGCCGCCCGCGAACTCCGGGCAGGCGCCCCAGAACGCCGCCGCGCCCCAGAACTCCGCGCAGGCGCCGTCGCAGGGCGGTGCGCCCGCCCGGCCGGGTGGGCCGGAGGTCCGCGCCGACGGACCCCGCGCCGCCGCCCAGGACGGCACCCGCGCGGCAGGCGCGGACAACCGCCTGCCCGGCGGCGAGACGAAGGGCGACCGCGCGCCGGGCGACTCCGTCCGTGCCGGCGATCCGGAAGTCCGCGCGGGAGTCGCGGGTACGGACGGACCGGCCGCGCGCCCGGATGCTGCGCTCGGCGTCGACGGTGAGCGCACGGTCGGCGCTCGGCCCGACGGTTCCCCGAGTGCCGACGGTGACCGCGTGCGGTCCACCGGGGACGGACCCGCCGCGCGCCCGGATGGTGCGCTCGGCGTCGACGGCGACGGCGTGCGGCCGGCCGACGGGCCCGACGGTCCCCAGCGTGCCGAGGGTGACGGCGTGCGCCCGGGCGGGGACGGTGCCGCCACTCGTCCCGATGGTCCCCGCCACGTCGACGGTGACGGCGTGCGCTCGGCGGGGAGGACGGACCCGCCGCGCGCCCCGGACCGGACGACACGCCCTCGGGCCGGGACGACGCCCGCGCCCGGCCGGACGGCGAACACGGGCCGACACCGGACGACGCCCGTACCGTCCGTGCCGATGCCGAGATCCGGGCGGGCGCGCACGAACCGCTCGCGGGCGCGCACGCCGACGGCCCCCTCGAAGGGGTCCGGGCTGGGCGCACCGCGGGCGAGGCGCCCGCCGCCCGCGCCGCCGACGCCGTAGCGGAGGGGGTGCGCACGGGCGAGGCCGAGGGGCCGAACCGCCGGCCGGGCGCCGACCCCGCCGCCGGCATCCCGCCGGTCGTGCCGCTGGTCGGCGACGCCGGACCGTCCCACGCCCGCCCCGACGCGCACCGCCCGGCCGCGGGCGAGGCCCGGCCCGCGTCCGACCGGCGCGACAGCGGCGCCGACCGCCCGGACGAGAACCCCACGGCGCGCGACCGCAACGACGACCGCGCCCCCTGGCGGGACGAGAACGGCAACCTGCCGGTCTACGACGCCCACCTGCCCGGCGGCGAGGGCGTCGTCCACCGCCCCACCTCGACCTCGATCGGCAACGACAACCGCACCCATCGCGTGCGCGAGAACCTGCGCAACGACGGCGCCCACGACGTGATCGTGCACGGCAGGCCGGACGGCGTGCCGTTCCCCGGTCGGAACACGCCCGTCCACGCCCAGGAGATCGTCGACGCGATCCGCAGCAACCCGAACTACCGCCCGGGACAGCCGATCCGGCTGGTCTCCTGCCACGCGGGCGGGGTGAACGGCTGGGCGCAGTACCTCGCCGACCACCTCGGCGTCGACGTCCACGCGCCGACCGACCAGGTCGGTGTGCGCAGGCAGCCCGGTTCGGATCCGGTGATCGACAACGGCGGCCGCTGGCGGACCTTCAGCCCGTCGACCGGCGACGGTACCGACGGCGCCCGGCCGCGACCCGACGGCGCCGAGCCGAGGGAGCGCGCCTCGGTACCGGACCGGGACGGGGCGCCCCCGCGCGAGCCCGCCGACTGGATGGGCGACGACCCCGACGGACCCGACAGACCGCCCGCGTCCGACAGCCTGCGGCCGCCCGGCGACGCGACCGAGGTCCCCCGCCGGCCCTCGGTGGAAGGTCAGCGGCTCGGCGACATCGACATGAACGACCCGCGGGTCGAGCTGACCGGCGACAACCCGCCGCTGATCAAGTCCATCGACGGTGAGCCGGTCGCCGACTTCGCGCGCAGGCTCGGTGCCGAGCGGGCCGAGCTGTTCCTGCGCGCGGGCGAGGTCGATCCGCGCATCGTCGACAACGCCCAGCAGGCGAAGCAGGCGCACCGCGCGGCCGAAGCAGCGGTCGAGCACGCGAAGAACGAGTTCAAGGCCGCGGACCCCGCCGACAAGCCGGCGGCGCTCGATCGCCTGAAGGAAGCGCAGGCGCGCGCGACGGAGGCCAAGCAGGCGGCGCAGGACGCGCTGAGCGCGCAGCGGGACGCGGAGCGGAACCGGCTGCCCCGCGCCGCGATGGGCGAGATGATCGCGGTGACCGTCGACCGGCTGACGGGCCGGGTGTACGAGGCCGCCAACGGCAGGCCCGACAGCGTCATCCCGCACGACCAGGTGCACCCGGTGCTGCGGGACCGGGCCGCGGCCGTCGCGGAGAACGGTCCCTACAAGCACACCGACGAGGGCGACGACGTCGCGGCCACGCACCCGACACCGCACCCGGACCAGCCGCTCGGCCACGCCGAGATCCGCACGACGAACATGGCGCTGCACGACCGCGCGGCCATGGGCCATCCCCACGACGAGAACTCGCTCGGCTCGCTCACCAACTCGCCGTACCAGCCGCGCGGCGGCAACCGGGGAGACGCGCCCTACTGCGCGAACTGCACCGCGATGCTGAAGGGCACCGAGAGTGCCACCGGCACCCACTCCGGCTACCCGCCCACCGACAGCACGCTCACCCCGCCTGCCCGGCCCGCCGACATCGACCTGCTGGGCGACGGCGACGGCGCACCGCAGCCACATCCGGCAGGTCATCAGGACGTGCCGCCCGGCATGGTCCGCGGCGACGACGGACTGCTGCGCAGGCCGACCGATCGTCTCGACAGCTACCGCGACCCCGACGGCACCTGGCATCACGTCGACGACGCGCCCAACACCTCCCGCGACCGGCGGTTCCAGCTGCACGGCCCCGACGGTCTCTTCGCCGAGGACCATCTGACCAAGCGCGACTACGACTTCCGCGTGCAGAAGGGCGACTCGGACACCTACGAGGTGCGCGACAAGGACCTGGCCGATCAGCTGGAAGCGGCCTCGGACCTGCGCAAGGACCTGCAGGTGCGCCGGGACCAGGTCGGCGTCGACCTGCACCGGCTCATGGCCGAGTTCGACGTCGAGAAGGCCAGCGACCTCGCCGGTGGCAAGCTGTCCAAGGCGGTCGACAAGCTGCGGCGGGCGATCGACACCGACCCGGGGCTCTCCGACTCGGAGCGCGCGCACCGCCACGAACAGCTGAACGACCTCAACCAGACCGCCCGCAAGTACAACCGCCTCGGCACCGAGATGGTCGAGGCGTCGAAGAACCTCGGCGAGCTGGCGGGCAGGGCGTACGCGGGCGATCCCGTGCTCCATCCCGGCGCGGTCCAGCTGTCCCCGTTCCGGGACGCCTTCGACGGCGCGCACGTCGTCGACATCGCCTCGTTCGTGCCGAGGAACTCCGCAGGCGAGGGGCCGACGCTGCTCGTCGTCGAGGCGAAGGGTGTCGGGTCCGGCCTCGGCGGCTCGAAGGTCGCCCGCGCGGAACAGGGTTCACCCGAGTACCTGCGCGAGGTGCTGTCCAAGGACCAGAACCTGCAGCGCATCCTGCACGAGACGCCCGAGGACATGCGCGCGCGGGGGATCGACCCCGACAGCCCCGAGGGCCGCGCGCTGCGCCGGGCGGTCGAGCAGCTGCGCGAGGCGCGCGACAACGGCACGCTGAAGGTCGAGTACCGGCTCGTGCACGCCTCACGGGACGGCGTCGTCACCGTCACCGACCTGATCCTGCACCGCGACGGCGTCGACGTCCTCGCCGACGTCCCCCTGCCGCCGCCTCCCGACACCCCCGGCCACGGCGCGGACCCCGACCCGGGCGGTCCCGACGGGGACGCACCCGACGGTTCGCCGATCCAGTCCGGCGGCGCGATCCGGCCCCGCGACCTGTTCGACATGCCCGCGCAGGACGCGTGGGCGAACGAGGCCTACGACCACTTCCGCGCCACCGACGCCGAAGTCCGCGCGATCGAGGCCGGGCTGGCCGACGTCGACCGGGGCGACGGGCGGCGCGGTTTCGACGCGGCCGAGATCGAACAGGTCAAGAACCACCTGTTCCGGGAGGAGCACCCGCTCGGCGTCTTCGACGAGGACGGCAACCAGGTCGGCACCGAGAACCGGCGCTACGACGCCGACGCCGACATCGCCGAGGCGTGGATGCGGATGGCCGCGGGGCGGCCGCTGCCGGAGGATATCGTCCTGCTCGAACACGAGCTCGCCGAGGCGCAGTACTACCGTGACCACCCCGGTGCCTCGTACCGTGAGGCGCACCTCTCCGCCAACGAGAGGTTCGACTGGGAGTCGCGGATACCGGCCCGCACCGGCGAGAACCTGAACGATTGGAGGTCGGCCTTTGGCGATACTTCTGCTGTTCCGCAAGGAGTCGGAGACGGACACGGACGTGATCTACCGGTTCGGGGGAGCGGACCCCCCGTTCGCCCGGGCGCTGACGATCAGCAAAGCGGACTACGCGGTGACGGTCGAGGACGGGAGGATGGACCGGATGGCGATCTTCGTCGCCGGGACGGCGATCTCGCGGCATCGGCAGGACGGGACCTGGATCGAGGCGGGCAACCACCAGGCGTGACCGACCGGCCCGTCCAGAGCGGCGGCCGGAACGACGCCGGGCAGGCGGGCGACGACGACGCGAGTCCCTCCGGCGAGGCCGATCGCGACCGGCCGGACACCACATCGCAGGACCAGCCGGCGAAACCGCCGCCGCCCCCGGCGCCCGCGCATCCGGAGTCCAACGATCCGGCCGACGCGCCGGTGACCACGGCGACCAAGGCGCTCACGGATCTGAGTCAGGGGCCCGCCGTGGTGGTCGGTCCCGACGGATTGATCACCCACGTCGACGGGGTGCCCGTGCAGGAGCGCGCGGACGCGATCGCGCGTGATCGGGCCGATCAGTTCCGGCAGGCGGCCGCGGAGTTCGCGCAGCGGCCCGGGGAGAAGCCCGCGCAGACACAGAAGCGGGTGCTGGCGGCGCAGAAGGACGGCACCTACGTGTCGCCGAAGTCGCACGGCAAGGTCACCGCCGCCGTGGTCGACCAGCGGACCGGCATGGTCTACGAGGGCACCAACGGGACCCGCGACGACGTGATCCCCAAGGGCAGGCGGCATCCGGCGCTGGTGGCCAACGTCGACGCGATGCGCGCGGCGGGGCAGGCGCGGCCCGAGGGCGGCTACCCGGCGCTCGACCGGCACGGCAGACCCGAGACCGGCGCCGACGGCACGCCCAAGGGCACCCGCACCACCCCGCATTTCGACAACCCGTGGGGCCACGCCGAGGTCAAGGCGCTCAACGAGGCGCTGTGGGCCCGTGACCGGGAGAACGCGGCGCGCGCGGCCCGTGGCGAGGAGCCCCTGCCCGCCGGGGCCGACGCGCTGCGGGAGATGTACGCCCAGACCTACAAGCCGTTCGAGGGCGACCGCCCGGAGGCGACGCCGTTCTGCGCGAACTGCCATCACACGATGGGCGACGCGGGCTGCCACGCGGGCCGCTACAGCGACTTCCCGCACCGCCCGGACAACCTCACCGGCGTCTACGACCCGGCCGCGGTCCCGCCGGCCGACGGCCGCCCCGGCGCCCCGGCGCCGCGCGACGACGGCGCCGCGCGAGCGCCCGACGACCCGGGCGTGGACAGGATGGGCGACGACGAACCCGACGGCACGCGCCGCAGGCCCGAATTCGCCGAGCCGGAGCCGGAATCCGGCCGGCGGATCCGCGTCGAGTTCGGCGACGACGGGGAGATCGTCGCGCTGCACGTGCGTCTCGAGGACGGGCGGTGGCTGATGACGCGCCCGGACGAGGGCCCGGCGCATCCGCCCGCCCGCCAGGAGTCCGGGCCGGTCGACAACCGGAATGTGCTGCGCAAGCTCGTCGATCAGCTCAACGCGGGCTACGAGGGCCTCAACCTGAAGTACCCGTCCGGCTCGGGCATCGACGGCCGCGGGCAGACGGCGTTGCGCGACGGCGTGACCGGCGGCGTGCATCTGGTCACCGATCCGCCCGCGCCCGCGCATCCCGCCCCGCCGCCGACGCCGGCGCCGGACGGGCCGGTGATCGACGCCCCGCCGCCGGGGCCCGGCGATCCCGCGCTGAACGTCGCCCGCATCGGCAAAGAGGGCATGACCTTCTGGCAGAACCGCGAGCACATCCCGCTCGTCGGCGGGGCCATGGGACGCGTCGAGACCGCGGCGGGCGAACACCATCCGGTCTACTACCCGGACGGGCGCGAGTACCGGCCCGAGATCGAGGACGCCGACCCGCGGCTGTTGCGCGACAACATCGTCAGCGAGCTCGAGGCGGGCCGGATCGATCCGGACGAGGCGCGCGACATCCTCGAAGGACTGTTCCACCGCACCGAGGACCCCGAGCTGCGTCAGCAACTCGTCGACGATCTCGAGTTCCGGGGCCTGATCGACACCGACGAGGCCCGCGCGCTCGAGGACACGCCCTTCGACCCGGACCACGGCGAGCCGGCGCCGGACGGTCCGCCGCCGGAGAACGAGTCGCTCACCGACATGGCGCGCCGGCTCGGCATCGACCTCGCCGACGAGAGCCCGCAGGCGCTGCGCCGGGCCATCGACGCCGAGGCCTACCGGGTGCTGCGCGAGGTCGGCGCGATCGAGGGCCTGGCCGACGCGACCCGGCGGGTCGACGAGGAACAACGGCGCCCCTACGGCCGCGTGAGCGAGGAGACACCCGCCGCGGCCCCCGACGAGCGCACCGTCCCCGCCGGGGAAACGCCGCGGCGGGAGCTCGATTCCGACACCCGGCGCGCGGACGACGACGACCTGCTCCTCGACGAGGACGACCACGCCGACGAGCCGGAGCCGCGGCGCCGCCACTGGGGCGACACCAGCGGCCCGCGTCCGGTGCCGTTCTCGCGGGAGGTCAGCTTCCTCGACAACAACCCGATCGGGCGGTTCCTGCGCGACCTCATCGTCGCCTTCGACGGCAGCACCGCCCTGCGCGACTACGAGCGGGTCGGCAACGGCGCCGACGCCCTGCCGGAGTGGGGCGACATCGCCGACACCGCCGAACTCGGCCGCGACCAGGGACCGCGCTCCTTCTTCGAGCACGCGCTGCGCCGCGACCAGCTGCGCGACGAACTGTCCAGCCGGGCGGCCATGTTCGGCGTCGACCTGGCCGACCTGACCGGACCGGACGCGGACCGGACCCTGGCCGCGCTGCGCGACGCGGCGGGGCAGCGGGCACGGAACCTGGCCGACTTCATCGCCGCCGCCGAGCCGATCCTGCGGGGGGACGAGGGCGCCCCGGTCGGCCGCACCTACGGCGATCAGGTCGCGCGCATCCCCGGCCCCGACGGCGGGCCGGACCGGTTGCTCGTCACCGACGGTCCGCTCGACCGCGAACAGGCGCTGGCCCGCGCGCTCGACGACCACGACGAGCTCGCCGACGGGCTGCGCGACGGATCGCTGCGCCTCGACTTCCGCGCCACCCGCGCCGACGGCGCGGGCAACCTGCACCTCGACCCGGTCAGCACCCCCGAGGTGGAGCACGTCCGCCGCACGATCGACGGCGGCGAGCTGAAGGTGACCCTGCTGCGCGGCGAGGACGGGCAGTGGCATCCGGTCCAGGCCGAGCCCGAGAGCCCGCCGCCGCGCGACCGGGAACAGATGGTGCGCGACATCCGCGACCTCGCCCGCGACCTGAACCTGCATCCGATGCAGCTGCACCCGGACCACATCGCCGCGACGATCCGCGACCTCGACCTCGACAACGCCGTGCGCGCCGCGCAGGTGGAGGCGCTGGCCGACTACGCGCGCAACATCTCCGACATCGAGACCTACCATCTCGTCGGGGACGCCCGCTCGCGGCTCGCGGACCGCCTCGGCCTCACCGAGGCCGAGCTCACGCCGCGGAAGCTCGCCGAGGGGCTCGCCGACCGCAAACAGCGCAAGGCGTTGCGCACCCAGCAGTTCGAGGACCTGCTCGACGGCCCGCGGCACGAACCGCGGAAGAACAAGGTCGAGGGCTACTCCCAGCAGTTGCGGGACAACGTCGACAAGGACGCCGTCCTCGCCGCGCAGGAGAAGCTGATCCGCGCGCTGGCGCCGAACGACCCGGAATCGCTGCGCCCCAAGCGTTCCTTCAAGGCCGAGCACGGCCGCAGGGAGTACCGGGCCGACACGACCGGCATCGACGCGAACGCGCTGCGCAAGCGGGTCATGCGCCTGCAGCGGCGCGGCCACAGCGACCTGGTGCTGCGGGCGCTCACCGACTACGCGGAGGCGCTGTGGGACATCGACCCCTACAAGAACGTCCCCAAGGGCGACCGCTCCGCCGACCCGCGCACCACCGGCGAGCCGCGCGTCTACGACCTCGACGCCGTCCACGGCCTGCGCGACATCGTCGGCACCGCGACGCCGGGCGCCGACCCGATCGGCTTCGCCGCCCAGGTCGCCGACAGCGCCGCCCGCTCCTACGGCCAGGGCGAGACCCCCGACCCCAACGGGCCGCGGCCGCAGGCCAACCGGGACTGGGCGCGCCTCATCGGCGTCGACCTGACCAACGCGAGCGACGAGAAGTTCCGCGAGATCTACGAGGCCTACCGCGACGGGAAGATCGAGAAGCACGAGGGACTGAAGCCCGGCGAGCTCGAAGCCGAGATCCACCGCATCCGCGA
>NZ_BAGK01000037.1 GCF_000308795.1 Nocardia thailandica NBRC 100428
GCGCGAGATCGACCACGTGCTGCGCGAGCACCCGGGCGTCACCGGCGCGGTGACCGTGGTGCACACCGACGAGCACGGCCAGTCCCGCCTGGCCGCCTACGTCACGGCCGACCACGCGCTCGACCCCGCGGCGGTGCTCGACACCGCGCGCGGGCGCCTGCCCGGGTACATGGTGCCCGCCGCGCTCGCGGTCCTCGACCGCATGCCGGTCACCCCGGCCGGCAAGCTGGACCGCCGCGCCCTGCCGGCGCCGGTGTTCACCGCGACGGCCGGATCCCGCGCTCCCCGTACGCATCTGGAGATGCGTGTCGCGGCGGTGTTCACCGAGATCCTCGGCCGCGACGTCCCCGGCGCCGAAGACAGCTTCTTCGACATCGGCGGCAACTCGTTGCTCGCCACCCGCCTTGCCGCGGCACTGCACGCCGAGTTCGAGGTGGAACTGCCGGTGCGCCAGATCTTCGAGGCGCCGACGGTGGCGGGCGTGGCCGCGCTGATCACGGAAGCGCCCCGGACGCAGCGCGTGGCGCTGGCTGTGCACACCCCGCGCCCGGGACGCGTACCACTGTCGCTGCCGCAGCAGCGGCTGTGGTTCCTCAACCGATTGTCCCCCGAATCGAGCGCCTACAACATCGCTTTCGCCCTTCGAATCAGCGGCGATCCGGACATCGCGGCGTTGCAGGCGTCCCTCGCGGACGTGATCGAGCGGCATGAGGTCCTGCGCACCGTCTACCCCGAGGACACCGCGGGCGCCCGGCAGCTCGTGCTGCCGGTGGCCGAGGCCGTGCCCGCGCTGCGCCCCGTGCCCGTCGCCGACCTCGACGCGGCCCGCGCCGAGGCGACCGCGCTGGCCGGGCGCGGTTTCGATCTCACCCGCGAGACCCCACTGCGCGCGCTGCTGCTGCGGGTCGGCGACCGCGAACACCTGCTCGGGGTGGTCGTGCACCACATCGCGGCCGACGGCTGGTCGCTCGGGCCGCTGACCCGCGACCTCGCGGTGGCCTACGTCGCCCGCGCGGGCGGCAGCGCGCCCGTTCGCGAACCGCTGCCCGTGCAGTACGCCGACTTCAGCCTGTGGCAGCGGGCGGTGCTGGGCGCCGAGGACGAGCCGGACAGCATCGCGGCCACCCAGCTGGGCTTCTGGCGCGAGACCCTCGCCGAACTGCCCGACGAGCTGCCGCTGCCCTTCGACCGGCCGCGCCCCCTCGACCCGACCGGCATCGCGGGCACGGTGCGCTTCGCCGTCCCCGACCGGCTCCAGCACGCCCTGGACGAGCTCGCCCGCGAACACGGGGTCAGCCTGTTCATGGTGGTCCGCACCGCGCTGGCGGTCCTGTTGCGCACCGTCACCGGCGGGCGGGACATCCCCATCGGCACCCCGGTAGCCGGGCGCACCGACATCCAGCTCGACGAACTGGTCGGCATGTTCGTCAACACCCTGGTGCTCCGTTCCGACGTCGACCCCGGCCGCACCTTCGCCGAGCTGCTGCTGGCCGACCGCGACGGCGAACTGGCGGCGATCGCGCACGCCGACCTGCCGTTCGAGCGGGTGGTCGACGCGCTGGGCCGCGACAGCCGGGCGAGCAACCGCCACCCGCTGTTCCAGGTCGCCCTCACCCTCCAGGACGACCCCGCCCCGGAGCTCACCCTGCCCGGCCTGCGGCTCGCCGTCGAGGAACTCGACATCGCGCGCGCCAAGTTCGACCTGGAGCTGCGGGTGGCGCCCGGCGCGGACGGCGGACGTCACTTCGCCTTCGTCTACAGCGCCGAGCTGTTCGACGCCGAGACGATCGAGCTCATGGCCGCGCGGTTCGTGCAGGTCCTGGTCCAGGTGACCGCCGATCCGCACCAGCGCGTGTGCGACCTGGATCCGCTGACCGCGGGGGAGCGCCGGGCGCTGGTCCCCGCGCAGGGGCCCGCCGCGATCACCCCGGTGCTGTTGTCCGACATCATCGACCGGGCCGCCACCCGCTTCCCGGACCGGCCCGCGCTGCGCTGGTTCGAGGGCGGCAGCGTCTCCGGCGCCATGGGGGAGCTCAGCTACGCCGACGCCGCGGCCCGCGCGCACCGGCTCGGCCGGGCGCTCATCGCCCGCGGCATCGGGACCGGTGACCGCGTCGCCGTCGGCCTCACCCGATCGCTGGACTGCGCGCTGGCGATCTTCGGCGTCGCGGCGAGCGGCGCGGCCTTCGTGCCGGTCGACCCGCGCTACCCGGCCGACCGGGTGCGGCACATGCTCACCGATTCCGGCGCCCGGGCGGTCCTCACCACCGCAGCCGCCGCGGAGAGCCTGCGCGAGGCCGCGGGCACGCTGGACACCCAGTGGCTGCTCGTCGACGACCCGGCGCTGCACACGGAACTGGCCGGCTACCCCGACACGCCGGTCACCGACACCGAGCGGCTGCGCCCGGTCCGCCCGGCCGACCTGGCCTACCAGATCTACACCTCCGGCTCCACCGGCCTGCCCAAGGGCGTGACCGTCACCCACACCGGCCTGGTCAGCCTCGCGGTCGACCTGCAGGAACGGATGGGGCTCGACCGCTTCTCCAAGACGTTCTTCTTCTCCACCCCCAGTTTCGACGTCTCCGTCCTCGACATGCTGCTCGCGGTGTGGTCGGGCGCCGACATGGTGATCGGCCCGATCGACATCTACGGCGGCGACGAGCTGGGCGCCCTGCTCGACCGCGAACAGGTCACGCACACCTTCCTCACGCCGGCCGTGCTCGCCTCGATCGACGCCGTGCGCTGGCCGCTGCCGCACCTGCGCGGCCTCATGGCCGGTGGCGAGGCGGTGCCGCCGGACCTGGTCGCGAAGTGGGCGACGGGCGGGCGCCGTTTCGTGAACGCCTACGGGCCGACCGAATTCACCGTCATCGCGGCGATGTCGGAACTGGCCATCGGCGTGCCGGTCGCGATCGGTACCCCGGTGCGCGGCGCGCGGGCCGTCGTGCTCGACGAGCGGCTGCGCCCGGTCGTCGCGGGCGTCCCCGGCGAGCTCTACATCGGCGGCGCGGGCATCGCCCAGGGCTACCACCGGCGCTACGGACTGACCGCGAGCCGGTTCGTCGCCGACCCGTTCGGCCCGCCCGGCACCCGCATGTACCGCACCGGCGACGTGGTCCGCTGGACCGGCTCCGGCGAGATCGAATACCTCGGCCGCAGCGACCACCAGGTGAAGGTGCGCGGCTTCCGCATCGAGCTCGGCGAGATCAGCGCCGTGCTCGGCAGCCACCCGCGGGTCCGCTTCTCCCACACCGAGGTCCGCCGCATCGCCGGCGACGACCGCATCGTCGCGTGGGTGCAGCTGGCCGCGGGCACCGACCCGGCCGACCTCGCCTCCGTCCGCGAGCACGCCGCGAGCCACCTGGCCGCGCACATGGTGCCCGCCTCGATCACCCTGCTGGACGCGGTGCCGCTGACCCCGGTCGGCAAGCTCGATCGCGGCGCCCTGCCCGAGCCGGAGTTCACCGCCACCGCGGGCCGGGCGCCCGCGACGGAGTCCGAGCGCCTGGTCGCCCGGGTCTTCGCCGACCTGGTCGGCACCGCCGAGGTGTCGGCGACCGACAGCTTCTTCGACATCGGCGGCAACTCGCTGCTGGCGACGCAGCTGGTCGCACGGCTCGCCGCCGCCAGCAACGTCCGGCTCGAGGTGCGCACGGTCTTCGCCGCGCCCACCGTCGAGGAGATCGCCGCGCTGCTGGATTCGGGCCCGTCCGGCGCGGCCGACCGTCCGGAGCTGGTGAAACAGCAACGCCCGGAGCGCATCCCGCTCTCGGCCGCCCAGCGCCGGCTGTGGTTCCTCAACCGGTTCAACGCGAGCGCGGACCCGTCCGGCGCGTCGGCGGGCGCCTACAACATCCCGATGGTGCTGCGCCTGCGTGGCCCGATCGACCTCGACGCGCTCATCGCCTCGCTGCACACCGTGCAGCGCAGGCACGAGACGCTGCGCACGGTGTTCACCGAGACCGACGGCGAACCCGAGCAGCGGATCCTCGATCCCGAGGTCGCGGCGGTCACGCTGTTCCACGCCAGCGCCGCGCCCGGCGACGTCCTCGAGACCGTGTCCCGCTTCGCCGCACCGGGATTCGACCTGGCGGCGGCGGTGCCGCTGCGGGCCGCGCTGATCACCGTCGACCACACCGGCCTGCCGGTGCCCGCCCAGGCCAAGCTGGCGGTCGCCTCGTCCAAGGAACACGTGCTGGTGCTGGTCGTGCACCACATCGCCATGGACGGCTGGTCGCTGCAGCCGCTGGTGGCCGAGGTCGCCGCCGCCTACCGGGCCATCCGGGAGGGGGAGACCTTCGGCGCGGAGATCCCGGAGGTCCAGTACGCCGACTACACCCTGTGGCAGCAGCGCCTGCTCGGCACCGAGGACGACGCCGACTCGCTGATCAGCCGCCAGCTCGGCTACTGGCGCGACGCCCTGGCCGGGCTGCCCGAACTGCTGGCGCTGCCCACCGACCGCCCGCGGCCGCCGACGCCGTCCTACCGGGGCGGCACCGTGTCGTGCCAGGTCGACGCCGCCACCCACCGCGCGCTGCAGACCGTGGCCACCACCGGCAACGCCAGCATGTTCATGGTGCTGCACGCCGCGCTCGCGGTGCTGCTGCACCGGCTGTCGGGCACCGACGACATCGCCGTCGGCACCGCCAGCGCGGGCCGCGGCCACCCCGCGCTCGACGGCCTGATCGGCATGTTCGTCAACACCCTGGTGCTGCGCACCCCGGTCCGCGACGAGCAGCCCTTCGCCGACCTGCTGCGCGACGTCCGCGACACCGACCTGGACGCCTTCGCCCACGCCGACCTGCCCTTCGAGCGCCTGGTCGAGGTGCTCAACCCGGCGCGCTCGCAGGCACACCACCCGCTGTTCCAGGTGATGCTGTCGGTGCAGAACAGCCCCGTGCGCATGCTGGAGCTGCCCGGCCTGCGGATCGAGGCGGTCGACGCCGACACCGGTATCGCCAAGTTCGACCTGCAGTTCACCCTCACCGAGACCCACACCGCCGACCGGATCGCCGACGGCATCGCGCTGTCGGTGAACTACGCGGGCGACCTGTTCGACGAGGTCACCGCGCGCCGCCTCGGCGACCGCCTGGTCCGGCTGCTCACCGCCGTGGCCGCCGACCCGCACACCGCGGTCGGCGACCTGGCCCTGCTGGACGCGGTGGAGTGGACCGCGCTGGCGCCGGTCCGGGGCGCCCGCGCCGACACGCCGGTCACCTTCCCGGCGGTCTTCGCCGCCGCGGCCGCCCGCTCGCGCGACGGGGTCGCCCTGGCCAGCGGCGACACCGTGGTCACCTACGACGCGCTCGATCGCTGGACCAACCGCCTCGCCCGCGTCCTCATCGGCCGCGGCGTCGGCCCGGAGAGCATGGTGGCCCTCGGCATTCCGCGCTCGGTCGAATCGGTGGCGACCATGCTGGCGGTGTCCAAGGCGGGCGCGGCGTTCGTGCCGGTCGACCCGAACTATCCGCCCGCGCGGATCAGCCACATGCTCACCGATTCCGGGGTCCGCCTCGGGCTCACCCTCACCGCGCACCGGGCCGGGCTGCCCGGCGACGCCGAATGGCTGGTGCTCGACGACCCGCACGTACGCGCCTCGGTGCTGAGCACCGACGACGCGCCGATCACCGACGCGGAGCGGATCCGGCCGCTGCGGCTGGCCAACCCGGCCTACGTCGTCTACACCTCCGGCTCGACCGGCACCCCCAAGGGCGTGGTCGTCACCCACGGCGGCATCTCCAACTTCGCCCTGGAATGCGCCGACCGCTACGACGTCCGCCCGGGCAGCCGGATCCTGCACTTCGCCACCCCGAGCTTCGACGGGTCCATGCTCGACATCCTGTTCGCGCTCGGTGGGGCGGCCACGCTGGTCATCACCCCGCCCGGCGTCGTCGGCGGCGAGGACCTGCGCCGGGTCCTCGCGGGGGAGCGGATCACGCACGCCTTCATCACCACCGCGGCGCTGGGCACCGTCGACCCGGCCGGGGTCGGCACCCTGGCGCACGTGCTGTGCGGCGGCGAGGCGCTACCGCCGGACCTCCTGGCGCGCTGGGCGCCCGGGCGCAACTTCTACAACGTCTACGGGCCCACCGAGACGACCATCGTCACCCTCATGCCCCAGCCCATGACCCCGCACGGGCCGATCACCATCGGTGGACCCATCCGCGGTGTCGCCGCCGGGGTGCTCGACCGGCGGCTGCACCCGGCGCCGATCGGGGTCACGGGCGAACTGCACCTGGCGGGCAACGCGCTGGCGCGCGGCTACCACAACCGGCCGGGGCTGACCGCCCAGCGGTTCGTCGCCAACCCGTTCGGCGCGCCCGGCGAGCGCATGTACCGCACGGGCGACCTCGTGCGCTGGCGCGACGGGGCCAAGTCCGGGCTGGACGTCGAGTACGTCGGCCGCACCGACCACCAGGTCAAGATCCGCGGCTTCCGTATCGAACTCGGCGAGATCGACGTCGCCTTCGCCCTGCACCCGGCGGTCGAACTGGCGCTGACGATCGGGCACACGACCGCCGCGGGCACCACCGCGCTGGTCACCTACGTCAAGCCGCGGGCCGGGACCGCGCCGACCCAGGCCGAGCTGAGCGCGCACGTGGCCGCCCACGTGCCGAACTACATGGTGCCGCAGGCGATCATGCTGCTCGACGAGATCCCGCTCAGCCCCGTCGGCAAACTGGACCGGGCCCGGCTGCCCGAGCCGGTGTTCACCGCCGCCGAGGGCTACCGGGCGCCGGCCACCCCGGCCGAGGCGGCGCTGTGCCGGGCCTTCGCCGAGGTGCTCGGGATCGAACGGGTGGGCGCCGACGACGGGTTCTTCGAACTCGGCGGCAACTCGCTGCTGGCCACCAAGGTCGTTGCCGCCGTGCGTGATCAGGGCTTCGACATGCCCGTGCAGGTCATGTTCGGCGACGCGACACCCGCGGGCATCGCGGCGCGGCTCGAGGGCGGCGGCGCGGCCTCGGCCATGGCGGAGGCCCTGGCCACGGTCCTGCCGATCCGGCCGGTCCGCCAGGCCGGGGAGGCCCCGCTGTTCTGCGTGCACCCGGCCATCGGCCTGTCCTGGTGCTACGCGGGGCTGCTGCCGCACCTGTCGCCGCGGCGTCCGGTGTACGGCCTGCAGGCGCCGCACGTGGCGGGCGAGGCCGGTTTCACCACGATCGAGGCCGCGGCGAGTCACTATGTGGCCCACATCCGTTCGATCCAGCCGCACGGTCCCTACCATCTGCTCGGCTGGTCGCTCGGCGGCCTGATCGCCCAGGAGATCGCCGTGCAGCTGCAGGAGGCGGGCGAGCGGGTCGCGGTCCTGGCGATGCTCGACAGCTACCAGCTCGGTGACCGCTGGCTCGACACGGCGATGCCCAGCGTGGCCGACATCCTCGGCGAGTTCGGCGCGGCCGGTGCCGACCTGCCCGCCGACCTGGACCTGCGCGAGGCCGCGGATCTGCTGCGCGCGCACCAGGGCCCGTTCGCGGCGCTGTCGGTCGACCACCTGGAACGGCTCTACACCGGCTACGCCGACGGCACCGTCATGGCCAACCGGTTCCGGCCCCGCGTGTTCGACGGCGACCTGGTGTTCTTCACCGCGGCCGCCGACGAGATCAACGCCGCCGACCCGGCCCGCCGCGCGCACACCTGGCAGCGGTACGTCACCGGCACCGTCCACAACACAGAGCTGCCGTGCAGGCACTCGGCCATGACCACCCCCGAGGCGCTCGCGGCGATCGGCCCCGTGCTGGCCCGCCACCTCGACGGGGACGTCACCGTGTGCCCGACCGGCCCGAAGGAGAGGCGTTCGTGAGTCTGGCGGTAGAGGTCCGCGGCCTGGCCAAGAGCTACGGCAAGGTCCGCGTCCTGAAGAACATCGATCTGGAGATCCCCGCGGGCACCGTGCTGGGACTGCTCGGGCCCAACGGCGCGGGCAAGACCACCACGGTCCGCATCGTCACCACCCTGCTCCGGCCCGACGCCGGGTCGGTGCGGGTGGCCGGGGTGGACGTGCTCGGCGACCCGGCGACGGCGCGCACCCGCATCGGGCTGTCGGGGCAGTACGCGGCCGTCGACGCCAACCTGACCGGGTACGAGAACCTGCGCATGGTGGCGCGGCTGTACGGGATGTCGAAGAAGCAGTCGATCGCGCGCGCCGAGGAACTGCTCGGCGCGCTCGGCCTCGACCACGCCGCGGGCAGGCGGGCGGGCACCTACTCCGGCGGCATGGCCCGCCGGCTCGACCTGGCAGGCGCCCTGGTCGCCCGGCCGCCGGTCGTCGTGCTCGACGAACCGACCACCGGGCTCGACCCGCGCGGCCGCCTCGACATGTGGAAGGTGATCGGCGACCTCGTCACCGACGGCACCACCGTGCTGCTCACCACGCAGTACCTCGAGGAGGCCGATCTGCTCGCCGACCGGATCAGCGTCATCGACAAGGGCACCGTCATCGCCCGCGGGTCGGCTGACGAGCTCAAGACCTCCATCGGCGGCGACCGCCTCACCGTCACCCTGGCCCCCGGCCAGGACCCGGGGCCCGCCATGACGGTGCTGCGTCAGGTCGGCATCGGCGAGCCACTGCACGAGCCGGGCACCGACGAGGTCGCGATCGTGGTCGGCGACGGCACCCGCACCATGGTCGAGGCGCTGCGCCGTCTCGACGACGCCGGGGTGTGCGTCGCCGACGCCACCGTCGTCCGGCCGACCCTCGACGATGTGTTCCTTTCCCTCACCGGCACCCCGGCCGCGCCCGCGCCGGAACCGGAAACCGACGACGTGCACGAGGAGATCCTGTCGTGAGCCTTGCCCCGGATCTGGTTCCGGACGATCTCGACACCCAGGCGCTGCCCATCCAGACACCGACGCCGCGTGCCGAAACCGACACCAACGCCCCCCGCGCCCGGTTCCTGCGCGACAGCGCGATCGTGGCGCACCGCAACCTGCTCACGATCCTGCGGGTGCCGACGCTGCTGGTCACCGCGACGATCCAGCCGCTGATGTTCGTTTTCCTGTTCGCCTACATCTTCGGGGCCTCGCTCGGCGGCGACCAGTACCGCGAGTTCCTGCTGGCGGGCATCTTCACCCAGACCGTCGCGTTCAACGCCGCGTTCACCACCGTCGGCCTGGCCGGTGACCTGCACAAGGGCATCATCGACCGGATGCGCACCCTGCCCATGTCGCGGCTGGCGGTCCTCATGGGCCGCACCCTGTCCGACCTGGTCGTCAACGTGCTGAGCCTGGCGGTGATGGTGGTGTGCGGCTACATCGTCGGCTGGCGGATCAACGGCAGCCTCGCCGACGCGGCCCTGGCCTTCGGCATCATCCTGCTGTTCGCCTTCGCCATGTCGTGGGTCGGCGCGCTGACCGGCCTGCTCTCACCCACCGTCGAGGTGGCGCAGAGCGCGGGCCTGATCTGGATGTTCCCGCTGTCGTTCATCTCCTCGGCGTTCATCTCCGCCCAGACCCTGCCCGGCCCGCTGCGCACCATCGCCGAATGGAATCCGATCACCGCGGTCTCGGCGGCCGGCCGCAAGCTGTTCGAGAACGGTTCACCGCCGAGTTTCGCCCCCGCGACCGGCTGGCCCGCCGACCACTGCGTGCTCTACGCGTTCCTGTGCTCGGTCGCCATCCTGGCGATAGCGATGCCTGCGGCGCTGGTGCAGTACCGCAAGGTCGCCAGCCACTAGCCGCACCGGTCGCCCCGACGACAACGACCCGGGACCGTGCACCGAAGGTGCGGGTCCCGGGTCGTGGTCGTCGGAGCCCGAAGGGCCGCGACTCGAGCGCGCCTGCGCTCGGTGTCTCAGCCGCGCCGGCGGGTCTTGAGCAGTTCGAGGCGCTCCTTGAGCAGCTCTTCGAGCTCGTCCTTGCTCCGGCGCTCCAGCAGCATGTCCCAGTGGGTGCGCGGCGGCTTGACCTTCTTGGTCTCCTGCGTGGTGCCCTCCATGAGGGTGCCCTCCTGGCCGTTGCGGCACAGCCAGGTCGGGGGGATCTCGGCGTCGTCGGCGAACGGGACGTCGAATTCCTCACCGTTGTCGGTCTTGTAGCGGGCGATCCGGCGCGGAGCCAGGTCGTGGTCCCGATCGGTCTCGTAGCTCACCGCTCCGAGCCGACTACCCCGGAGTACGCGATCTGCCATGAAAACTTCTCCCTAGTGTCTGTTACGAGGCGGTGTCTACGATTCAACGAACGAGATCGCCGAACTGTTCCATTGTAGTCGCCGCGCGCGCCCGGTGACCGGGACCGGTCCCGCACCCGCGCCGCGCGGAGCGCTAATGTTCCGGGCATGCGTCGCCTGGGGTCCTGCCTGTGGTGCGGTCGGGAGATCGTCGATTCCGAATCCGGCCGTCGCCGCCGGTACTGCCGTCAGTCCTGCCGTCAGCGGGCCTACGAACACCGCACCAGCCTGAAAGGCACCGGCATTCCCGAGGATTCGGTGGTGCTCAGCGCCCAGGAGGTGGCCGACCTCGCCGATCGCTGGTTCGCCGCGCGGTGCGCGGCCGAGGATGTCGCGACCGCCATCGCCGAGGGCGCCGAGCACGACGAGCTGGCGGGGCTCGGCCGCACCCTGCTGGAGCTGACCCGCGAGGCCGAGCGCCTGCGCTGAGCGCGCCGGACTCACTCGGGCCACGCCGCTCACCCCCCGTCCCGCGCCGCGCGACGGGCATGCGCGAGGACCACGGCCGCCGCGCCGAGGACCGTCGTCACCAGCGCTGACCAGGCCAGCAGCGTGGCCGTGTCGGGCGCGGTCAACGGCTGTCCGCGCAGCGCCTGCCACAACAGCAGCGCCAACGCGCCCGCGTAGCCACCGGCCGCCACGGCGACCAGCGCGGTCCGGATGCGCTCGGCACGCAGCCACTGGTGGCGCCGGGCGAGCGCGGCGAGCGTCACCGCCAGGATCAGCAGCACCTGCAGCCCGTGCAGGCCGACGAAGTGCGGGATGCGCAGGTCGCCGCCGGTGGTCGACCAGTGCGTGAGCGGCATCGCCCCCACCCCGTCGCGGGCCTGGTCGGCGGCCGCGCCCGGCCGGACGGTGTGGCCGGCCACCAGTCCGATCACGGTGCCGTCGGCCTGCCGGACCAGCTGCGGCCCGGTGAACCCCATCAGATATCCCAGCCCCATCCCGGCCACCGCCAGCCAGATCCCGGACTTGAGCGCCGTGCGCACGGCCGGGTCGGCCAGCCGCTGGAACGAGACGACGGCCGCAATGAGCACCGTCGTCAGGAACAGTCCCGGCACCCCCGACACGAACACCTGCTGACCGATCCGGTTGACCGGGTCGTCGGAGTCGTTGAAATGGCTGAACGTGCCCCGCGCCGCCTGGAGCGCGATGAAGCCGACGTCCACGACGCCGGCGGTGGCGAAGATCGTGCCGAGCCACCACGTCAGCCGGTGCCCGCGGTGCGGCAGGCTCAGCACCCAGGCCAGCGTGACGGTGTAGGCGGCGAAGGCGACACCGAACTTGGCCGGTTTGAGCCAGACCGACTCGTGCAGGATCTCGCGGTCGTCGACGAGCATGCCGATCGCGGACACGACCACCAGCGCGGCCATCACGAGCGCGGTGAACATCAGGGGCCCGTGCAGGGGCCGTCCGCCGCCGGTGTCGGAAGTGTCGCGGTCGGTGAAGGGCCGCAACCGGATTCGGGGAAGGGGGGAAGCAGTGCCTACGGTCGCCATGTCCCGACGGTAGGAACGGCGGCCGCCCGCCCGGATCCCGCCGCGGAGCGGTTGTGACCCCGCTACCCCGGTAGGGGCGCGGGCCTACCGGGGGACTGGACGGCCACGCGCGCGACCCGCCCGTCGTAGGGGACGACCCTGACCGGACCTAGATCCCCATCCGCCAGATCAGCGCGTCGACCGTGCGCGGCGACACGGTGGCCAGCGTCTGCAACACCCGGGTGTAGCGCGGGTACAGCTCGAGCGGCCGGGTGCGGATGGCGGTGACGATCCACGCCGCCGCCTGCTCCGGCGAGAGGGCCGCCGCGCGATCGTATTTGCCGGTGGGCGCGATCATCTCGGTCCGCACCAGCGGGAACCCGACCGTGGTCACGTGCACGCCCTTCGCCCTGGTCTCCGCCGCCAGGCTGCGCCCGAACGCGCCGAGCGCCGCCTTCGAGGCGTGGTAGGCGGTGAACATCGGCATGGATCCCGCCGCCACGCCCCAGGTGGCGACGTTGACCACGTGCCCGTTCCCGGCCGCCAGCATCGAGGGCAGCAGCGCCATCGTCAGCCGCGCGGCGCCGAAGTAGTTGAGCGCCATGGTGCGTTCGTAGTCGTGGAACCGGTCGGTGGCGTCGGCCGCGCCACGGCGGATCGATCGCCCCGCGTTGTTGACCAGCACGTCGACGCGGCCGTGGGTGTCGAGCACGGTTTTCGCCAGGGACTCGGTCTCGCCGGGGTCGGACAGGTCGGCGGTGAGCGTCTCGGCCTGCCCGCCCGCCGCGCGCACCTCGTCGGCGACGGCCCGCAGGGCGTCGGCGCCGCGGGCGACGAGGATCAGCCGCGCGCCCTCGGCGCCCAGCGCGTGCGCGGCGGCCCGGCCGACCCCCGAGGACGCGCCCGTCAGCAGGACGGTGCGGCCCGCGATCGGGTGCGGCTCACCGGCGGCGAGCCGGGTGACCGCGCGGGCGAGGGCGGGCGGGTTGAGCAGCACGTCCTGGACGAGGCGGTCGAGGCGGTCGAGGCGTTCGAGCACGGTGACTCCTTCGAGGATGAGGGCGGTGACGGACCGGAGGCGGTGCCGTCAGGCGGTCGTCTCCGCCGCACCGGTTCGGGGCCGGGTGGCGGGCTGCCAGCCGGGTGGTCCGAACACATGGCCGAGTTTGTCGCGCAGGCCCGAGGCGGCGCGGACATCGCGCACGATGTTGCCGTATTCGTGATATTGCAGCCGCAGCAGGTTGTAGGTGCCGACCGGGGTGGTCAGTCCGTAGGTCGGCGTGTGCAATTCGCGCTGGAAGGTGCCGAACATCCGGTCCCAGACGATGAGGATGCCGCCGTAGTTGCGGTCCAGGTACTCGGGGTCGCTGCCGTGGTGCACCCGGTGGTGCGAGGGGGTGTTGAACACGAACTCGACGGGGCGGGGCAGCGAGCCGATCGTCTCGGTGTGGGTGAAGAACTGGTAGATCAGGTTGAGCGCGAAGGCCACGTAGATCGTCCACGGGGCGAAGCCGAGCAGGGGGAGCGGCAGCCAGAAGATCGCCTCCGACCACGGATTCCACTTCTGGCGCAGCGCGGTGCCGAGGTTGAAGTACTCGCTGGAGTGGTGGGCCTGATGCGCGGCCCAGCCGATGCGGACGCGGTGGGAGAAGCGGTGGTTGCCGTACCAGGCCAGGTCGACCACGAGCAGCAGCACCGGCCAGTACCACCATGCCCCGGTCGGGAGGTGCCACGGCGCCAGCGTCGCCCACAGGAAGACGAACAGCACCAGGGTCAGCGCCTTGAACGCGATCATGAACCCGAGCGCGCCGAGGCCCATGCCGAGGCTGGTCCGGGTGTCCACGGCGAGGTAGGGGCGGGGCGTGTCCGTGGGGTCGGCGTGGCGCAGGCTGATCGCCTCGAGGGCGATGAACACGGCGAAGACGGGCAGGGCGTAGAGCAGGGGGCTGTCGATCTGTTCCCAGAGGGCGGGCGGCACGGCGACTCCTCGAATTGACTGAATAGTAATTTACGAGTTGGTCAATTCAGCTGTCAACAGGAGGCGCCGTGATGGTTGGATGACGGGGTGAGCACTGCGGGAACCAAGGGCGTGCCGCGCGCCGAGCGCGAGCAGCAGATCCTCGACGCGGCCGCGGCCGAGATCGGCCGGGTCGGCTACGCGGGGCTGTCTCCGGCCGAGGTCGGGCAGCGCGCCGGGGTGTCCAAACCGCTGGTCTACGCGTACTTCGGCAGCAAGGACGGGCTCTACATCGCCTGCGTCGAACGCGCCGCGGACCTGCTGGAACGCGCGATCGAACCGGCCATCACCGGCCGGGTCGGCGTCGACATGGCCCTGGCGACCCTTGACGCGATCTTCACCGCCCTGGAGCCGCGCCCCCACGACTGGTCGGTGCTCTTCGACCGCTCCCACCCCGATACCGGGCCCGCCGCCGACGCGGTCCGCGCGGCGCGGCGGCGCATCGCGGGCCAGGCCGCCCGGGGCGTCACGGCCGGCGTGGCCGGGCACGTCGCCGACGACGGGGACCTCTCCGCGATCACCGACGTGTGGATGGGCTCGGTGACCGCGCTGGTGCACTGGTGGCTACGGCACCCCGACGAGAACGCGGCGGCCATGAGCGCCCGCAGCAGGCGCCTCGTCGCGGCCCTGGCCGCCCTCGGCACCTGACCGGACCGGCCCGGAAGACAGCTGTCGCCGGGTGCGGCGCACCCGGCGACAGCTCGTGGAGCGGGGGATCAGGCGGGGATGCCCATGCCCTCGGCCAGCATCGGCCACGACAGGTGCAGCGCCTCTTCCCAGTACGGCCAGTAGTGGGTGCCGACCGGGTTGAACTGGTAGGTGGCCGGGATGCCGATCGAGTCCAGCTTGGACTTCAGCGCGTTGGTGCAGCCGTTGACCGCGGCCTCGATGGCCACACCGAGACCCAGGTTGACCACGCCGACCGGGCCCGGGGCGCCGTTGACGTAGTACTCGACGTCCTTGAGCAGCGGGATACCGCTGCCGGTGGAGATGTAGAGCTTGGTGCCGCGCAGCTTCTCGGCGTTGATGACCGGGTCGTTCTCGGCCCAGCGGGGGTCGTTGGCTTCGCCATACATGTTGCGGGTGTCACCGCCCGCCCAGGTCTCGGTCGACAGCTTCACGAAGGTCTGGCCGACCGGATCCGCGATCTGCGCGCAGCCGCTGTAGGCCGCCACCGACTTCCACAGGCCCGGCTTGGCCTCGGCCAGCTGCAGCACCGAGGTGCCCGAGGTGGACAGGCCGGCCAGCGAGTTCAGGCCCGAGGAGCCGAGCTCGGCGTCGAGCAGCGGGGGCAGTTCCTCGGTGAAGAAGGTCTTCCACTTGTTGTTGCCGAGGACCGGGTCCGGCTTCGCCCAGTCGGTGTAGTAGCTGCCGCGGCCGCCGATGGGCTGGATGACGTTGACGTGCTTGTCCGACAGGAAGGTCAGCGCCTGGGTCTGCGCGGCCCAGCTCGCGGTGCCGATGCCACCGTCGAGGCCGTTGAGCATCCACAGGTTCGGCGCGGGGGTGGAGGTGTCGGCCGGACGCAGGACGTCGACGTCGATCTCGGTGCCCATGGCCGCCGAGTACACCTTCAGGTGCCAGGTGCGGCCGTCCTTGACGACGGAGGCGATCTTCGACGGCTGTTCCGGCGCCGCGGGCGCCGTGCCACCGGCGAGCAGCACGCCGAGGACGGTGGAGAGAGCTACCGCGGCGCCGCGCAGCAGCGTGGTCTTACGTCGTGTCATCGAAGAGTCGATCCCATCCCTGGGCCACTGGGCGGCCACGTCGTCGTTGTGTGTCGAAAGGGCCGGACGGCCCCGAACCGGCATATCTGTCCCGGCGCCCCGACCGTTACCCCCGGGCAGCCTACCCGGCGCCCGCGATCGTCGTGCTGCGGCACGGAACCCCGGGCGAACCCTGGTGATCCTGCACGACCCGCCCCGGCGCGTCGATCCCCGGAAACTACGGGCACCCGCGTTCCGGGGCTGTCGGTGGGTGGCCGGGCGTCGGTGCCCACGCGTGCCGGCGGTCGCTCCCGGACGCCGAACAGCCGCACCCCGCGACGGCGGTGGTGCGGCTGGACGGGCGGCGGCGGCGAGCGATCGGGCTGGTGTCCCCGAGGCACCGGCCGACGCCCGCCGTCGCCCGTCTGCGGGAGTTCCTCGTCGCGCACGCGGGCGCGATCGGGGCGGCGGATCAGTCGCCCGCGTCGCCGACCTCGATGCCGCGCGCGGCGAGCCACGGGCGCGGGTCGACCGGGCCCTGAACCGGGTCGTGCACCTCGTAGTGCAGGTGGGGTCCGGTGGACTGGCCGCGGTTGCCGACGGTGGCGATGACGTCACCGGCGCGGACCTGCTGGCCGGGCTGGACGAAGAACTCGTTGACGTGCCCGTAGACCCCGACGGTGCCGTCGTCCTGCTGGACGCGCACCCACAGGCCGAAGCCCGAGGCCGGGCCCGCCTCGATCACGGTGCCGTCGGTGACGGCGTGGATCGGCGCGCCCAGCGGGTCGCCGAAGTCGAGGCCGTTGTGCTGGGTGCCCCAGCGGGAACCGAAGTTGGAGGTGAGCACGCCGGCCACCGGACGGACGGTGGCGGGCCTGCGGTGCTCGAGCGCGAGGCCGTGTGCCTCGAGCGCCTCGGCCACGGGCGGCGGCAGCAGGTCGGCGGGCAGCGCGGGCAGGGCGATACCCTGGGGCCCCTGCGCCTCGGGCGGGGTGAACGCGGTGAGGGTGTAGGTCGACACGGTCTGGCCGGCGACCGGCGCGGTGGTGGCGGACAGGGCGCTGCCCGCGGCGAGCTGCTCGGGCGTGCGGTCGTCGCCGCCGCCGAGCGCGAGGGTGGTGCTGACGACGGCGGTGAGGGCGACCGCACCCGCGGCGACGCGGCCCCGTCGGGACGACAGGGCGGCGGGCACTCGGGCAGATAACGGGTTGGTCACGAACATGTCTCGAACGTAACCAGTCGACCGGCGCGCCAGCGAGTTATGTGGCCGCCATCACGCGTTGCTATAACACCTGTTCGCGCACGTCAGCACGCGTTCGTGATCTTTTCGTTACCTTCGCGACCTGCGGAAATCCGTCCGGCGCCGACCCTGTCGGACGCCGTCGAACCCGAGCACACTGTGTCAGTGGACGCTAACGGAGTTCGGGCGCTGAGCGCACTCGCCGACCCCACCCGCCGCGCGGTGTTCGAGGCGTTGTCGCAGGGCGCGCGGTCCGTCGGCGACCTCGCCGCCGCGGTCGGGGTCACCAGCTCCGCCGCCTCGCAGCACCTGCGCGTCCTGCGCGCGGCCCGCCTGGTCGGCATGCAGCGTGACGGCAACCGGCACTTGTACCGGCTCGACCCGCGCGGGCTCACCGACGCCCGCGATTACCTCGAACGGTTCCGGCCCAGCGCCCTGGCCGCCCATGCCGCGGCGGTGCGGACCGCCCACGACGAGCCGTCGCCTCAACCCACCCGGCGGTAGCGCGAGCGGCCCGCGCCCGCGATCCCGAGCTTCGACAGCTGCGTGTCGACCGCGGACACCACCTCGGGCACCCCGATCCGCAGCAGGCCCGGATCCGGTTCGGCGCCGTCGCGATCGCCTTCCTGACCCGCCCACAGCACCGCGTGCCTGCCGAGCAGGTGCGCCGGTGGTCCGCCCCGGCGGGGGGCGGTCGGGCCGAACAACTGCACGGTGCGGGTGCCGAAGGCCGTCGCCAGCTGCGCCACGCCGGTGTCGCCGCTGACCACCAGCGACGCCTCGGCCACGGTCGCGGCGAGCTCGGTCAGGTTGAGCTGGCCGGCCAGCACCCGGCTCGACGGCAGCCCGGCCTGGGCCGCCACCTGCACGGCGATGTCGCGTTCGAAGGTGTCCCCCGTCACGACCACGTCCTGATCGAGCACCAGAAGGTGGCGCACCAGCGCCGCGAAGCGTTCCGCCGGCCAGCGGCGCGCGGGCGCGCCCGCGCCGACGTGGACGACCACGCAGTCGCGGCGCGAGGTGCGCGCGACCGGCGGCACCAGTCCCAGGTTCCGCCGGTCCGCCGCGATGCCACCCGATTCGAGCAGGCGACACCAACGATCGATCGGGTGCGCCTCCGGATCCCAGCGCGGGCCGGACAGTTCGGGGAAGGCGGGGGTGCGGTGACAGAGGATCTTCTCGGCACCGGTGTCGGCCAGTGCCCGCGTGCTGGCGCTGTCCGCTCCGTGCAGATTGATGGCGAGTTCGGGGGCGGGCCCGGTCCACATCAGCGCGGCCGGATCGGCGGTGGCGACGAACTCGTCGACCGAGGAGATCAGGTCGACGAGACGGCCGAGCCGCGGGGGAGCGGCGAGCACGATGCGATGCTGCGGCATGGCCCGGCGCAGGGCCCGCAATGCCGGGACCGCGGCGAGCAGCTCACCGAGGCCCTGCGCTTGGAGCACGAGTACGACCGACACTCTCTACAGCTACCCGGGCCGCGCGAACGCCAAACCCGACCGCCCGGCACGGGTGAAAACCGTCACGCGCGCAGGTGGATCGGGCGGCCGGTGATTCCGGCCCGATCGCGACACGGTCACAGGTCCAGCTAATGTGCAGGCAATATGTCGATCCGGGCATAAGCTCAGGTGATGACGACAAATACCGTGCTGGAGAGCCCGATTCAGGCTCTTGCCAAGAAGACCTGGCAAACCATTCTGATCACCGGCATCCTCGCGGTGATCCTGGGCGTCATCGTGCTCGTGTGGCCCGGGCCGACGCTGCTCGTCGCGGGCATCCTCTTCGGTGTCTACATGGTGGTCAGCGGCATCTTCCAGCTGATCGCGGCCTTCACCCACGTGCCCACGTCGCTGCGGGTGCTGTCGTTCATCAGCGGTGTGCTGTCGCTGGTGATCGGCATCTTCTGCTTCCGGGACGACCTGACCTCGGTGCTGCTGCTGGGCCTGTGGATCGGCATCAGCTGGCTGTTCCGCGGTGTCACCGTGCTGTTCGCGGCGCTGTCGGAGCCCTCCTACGACGGTCGCGGCTGGCAGATCTTCTACGGCGTGATCAGCGCCGTGGCGGGCGTGATCCTGATCGTCTGGCCGATCGGTTCGCTGTCCACGCTGGTCGTGGTCGTCGGCATCTTCCTCATCGTGATCGGTGTCATGGAGGTCGTCACCGCCTTCGGTGTGCGCAGCGACGCGAAGAAGCTCGACGCGGCGGCGGTCGGGCGGTAGTCCCGCCTCCGTCGTCGCGGCGGCCGGAGCCCTCGGGCCCGGCCGCCGTTCGCGTTTCCCGGCCGGGACACGATTCGACGACATTGCGTAGTAGTCACGGGGGCGGTCAACTACGCTGCTCGCCTATGGACTTCGTCTACAACCTGGTCGTCGTCACCCACCTGCTCGGTATGGCCGCGCTCGTCGGTGGCTATGCCGCCTCCCGGCCGGTGGTGTCGGAACTGATGGTGTGGGGCGCGCGGGCGCAGCTGATCACCGGCATCGTGCTGGTCGGGATGGCCTCGGCCATCGACTCGCTCGGCAAGGACCCCGACAACGCCAAGATCGGCGTGAAGCTGGTGATCGCCGTCGCGGTCGCCGCGCTGGCCGAGATGGGCCGCGCGGACGCCAAGCGCGGCAAGCAGATCGACTGGATGACCCACGCGGCGGGCGGCCTCGGCGTCGCCAACGTCCTCGTCGCGGCGCTCTGGACCTGACCGGTCGGCGTAGGGTCGGCGCCGTGGACTTCCTCGGCCTCCATCACGTGGCGATCATCGCGACGGACTACCGACGCTCGCGCCGGTTCTACACCGAGACACTGGGCCTGGCCGTCCTCGCCGAGCAGTATCGGGCCGACCGCGACTCCTGGAAGCTCGACCTGGCCGTCCCCGGCGGCGGCCGCGTCGAGCTGTTCTCCTTCCCGGACCCACCGCCGCGGCCGTCGTGGCCCGAGGCGGCGGGCCTGCGCCACCTGGCCTTCGCCGTGGCCGACGTGCCCGCCGCGCTGGCCGAGCTCGCGGCCCGCGGCGTGCGCACCGAGGAACTGCGGACCGACGAGGCGACCGGCAAGCACATGGCGTTCTTCTTCGACCCCGACGACCTGCCGCTCGAGCTCTACGAGGCCTGAGCGCGGGCTCGGCGGGTGAGTTCGACCGTCGCCGCGCGCAATCCGTCGATGCCGTCCAGCGGCGCGGCGTAGCCCACCCGCGTCCGTGCGACGCCGCGCGGTGACTCGACACGCAGTTGCAGGCCGTAGCGGTCGGCCCGTTCGCACGTCGCGGCGGTCGCGTCGGGGAAGCCGCCGAGCCGCTGGGCCATGAGCAGCAGCGCGTCGGCGTGGTCGGCGTTGAGGTGGGCGACACCGGGCGCGGCCTGCGCCACGACCGGATCCGGCAGGGCCTTCGCGTACTGCTCGGCGGTGGTCGAGTCCATCTGCCCGTAGCCGCCGACCCAGCGCACCCGGTGCACGCGCAGCACCCAGACGGTGAAGTCGGCGTAGTCCAGGTAGTACTTGGCGGCGGGCACCGCGGCCAGGTGCGCCGCCCGCGCCGCCTCGGCCTCGGCCCCGAGGGGCCGCTCGACCACGCCGGCCAGGGTCACCCGCGAGCCGGCGAGCGGGTCGGCGGGCATGTCCGGGGTGACGATGGCGACGCTGGCGCGGGGATCGGCGGCGAGATTGCGGCCGTGCTCGGCCAGTTCGGACACCGCCAGCACCGGCTGTCCGTCGAGCAGGCCGTAGGTGACGAACGACGCCCAGGGTGCGCCGTCGGCGCTCAGGCTGGCCAGCGTCGCGGTATTGGTCGCGGCCGCAATGGTTCTGGCCTCCTCGGCGGCCGACGGGCGCGCCGGGTTGTCCAGGGGTGCGGTCGGGAGGGGGATCGAAGGCCCGTCACCCGGGTCGCCGTGGTCGAGAGTCATGCCGCTCAGCGTAGCCTCGGCGGGGTCGTCAGCGGGTTCCGTCGTCGAGCCAGGAGCGCAGGGCCGTGTAGACGGGGTCGGTGTTGAGCAGGGTGAAGTGGTTGGCCGAGCCGACGTGCAGTCCGTTGACGCCGTCGAAGCCGAGCCTGCGGGCGTGCGCGCGCCCCGAGCCGCTGCCGCCGAGGACCAGGCCGTCGCCGACGATCCGTCCCAGGGGATGGCGCGGGTCGGCGGTGACCGAGGCCGTGACGAAATAGTGGGTGGCGCCGTCGAGCAGCGGCACCTCGGCCATGACCCGGGCCGCGAGTACGTCGGGTTCGAG
>NZ_BAGK01000036.1 GCF_000308795.1 Nocardia thailandica NBRC 100428
GTCGCCGAGACCGGGCCGCAGGAGACCCGCACCGCGCCCGCGAGCGGCGCGCCGGAGCCCGACGCGGCCGTCACCGAGGCGGGCCTGCGCGCGGCGGTGCACACCGCCGCCGATGGCGCGCCCCGCGCGGTGCTGCCCGTGCGGACCGTCTCCGAGGCGGAGCTGGACGGTGCCGTGACCGAGACCGCGAGCGCCCCCTTCGACCTGGCGGCCCGGCCGCCGGTGCGGGTGGCCCTGCTGCGCCGGTCCGGGCCGGGCGAGACCGAGCACGTACTCGTCCTCGCCCTGCACCACATCGCCGCCGACGGCGTCTCCGTCGGGCCGCTGGCCCGCGACCTCGTCCAGGCCTACACCGCCCGGACCGCCGGCCGCGCGCCCGGCTGGACCCCGCTGCCGGTGCAGTACCCCGACTACGCGCTGTGGCAGCACGCGGCGCTCGGCGACGCCGCCGACCCCGGCTCGCGCCTGGCCCGCCAGCTCACCCACTGGCAGCGCGAACTCGCCGGCCTGGCACCGGTCCTCGAACTGCCCACCGACCGGCCGCGGCCCCAGCAGCGCACCGGCCTCGGCGCCTCGCTCGGCCTCGAGGTGCCCGCCGCGCTCACCGCGGGCGTGGCGGACCTGGCCCGCCGCCACGGCGTCTCCACCTTCATGGTCGTGCACGCCGCCTTCGCCCTGCTGCTCGCCCGCAGCGGCGCGGGCACCGACATCGCCGTCGGCACCCCCGTCGCGGGCCGGGCCGACGCCGCGCTCGACGACCTCGTCGGCATGTTCGTCAACACCCTGGTCCTGCGCACCGCCGTCGACCCGCGCGCCGGTTTCGACGCGCTGCTCGCCGAGGTGCGCGAACGCGACCTGCGGGCGTTCGCGCACACCGAACTGCCCTTCGAGCGGCTCGTCGAGGCGATCGACCCGGTCCGCTCCACCGCCTACGCGCCCCTGGCGCAGGTGATGCTGTCGTTCGAACATCGCGACGACACCGTCGTCGCCCTGCCCGGACTCACCATCGGCGAATACGCGCTCCCGGTGGTGACCACCCAGTTCGATCTGTCGCTGGCGATCGACGAAACCGTCGACGGCCGTGGGGAACCCGTGCTGCGCGGCCGGCTGCGCTACGCCACCGACCTGTTCGACGCCGAGACCGTCGCCGCCCTCGGCGCGCGTTTCGTGCGGGTGCTGGCCGCGGTCACCGCCGACGACACCGTCCCGGTCGGCGACCTCGACCTGCTCGACGGCGCCGAACACGCGCGCCTGGCCGCCTGGAACGACACCGCCGTCGACTACGGCGTCGGCGCGGCGACCCTGGTCGACCTGTTCACCGCCCAGGCCGCCCGCACCCCCGACGCCGTCGCGCTCGACTTCGAGGGCGCCACGCTCACCTACGCCGAGTTCGCCGACCGCGTCGCGCGGCTGGCGCGCAGGCTGCTCGCCGACGGCGTCGGCCCGGGCACCGTGGTCGGCGTCGGCCTGCGGCGCGGCCTCGACCTGCTCGTCGCCGTCTACGCGGTGCAGGCCGCGGGCGGCGCCTACGTGCCGCTGGACCCCGACCATCCGGCGGACCGCATCGCGCACGTCCTCGACACCGCGGCACCGGTCTGCGTCCTGGCGGGCGCGGACTTCCCCGCGGTCTCGGTGCCGGTGCTGGATCCGGCCGCGCTCGACCTGTCCGGCTTCGCGACCGGCCCGGTGCGCGACGCGGAGCGCCCGCATCCGCTGCGCCCCGGCGACCTGGCCTACGTGCTGTTCACCTCCGGCTCCACCGGCAAGCCCAAGGGGGTGGCCGTCACCCACGCGGCCATCGTCAACCGCCTGGTGTGGATGCAGGACGCCTACCGCCTGACCCCGGCCGACGCCGTCCTGCAGAAGACGCCGGTCACCTTCGACGTGTCGGTGTGGGAGCTGTTCTGGCCCTTGCAGATCGGCGCGACCCTGGTCATCGCCCGACCCGACGGGCACCGCGATCCGGCCTACCTGGCCGAGGTGATCACCCGGGCGCGGGTGCGCGTGGCGCACTTCGTGCCGTCCATGCTGGCCGCCTTCCTGGCCGAGCCGAGCGCCGCGGCGGCCACCTCGCTGCGGCAGGTGTTCGCCTCGGGCGAGGCCCTGCCCGCCGCCGACGCCCAGCGGCTGCGCGCCCTGCTGCCCGGGGTGTCCGTGCACAACCTGTACGGGCCGACCGAGGCCGCCGTCGACGTCAGCTTCCACGAGGTCACCGACGCCGACACCGTCACCGTGCCGATCGGCGCGCCTGTCGCCAACACCGCGCTGCACGTCCTCGACACCCGGCTGCGGCCGGTCCCGGTCGGCGTGCCCGGCGAGCTGTACCTGGCCGGCGTGCAGCTGGCCCGCGGCTACCTCGGCCGCCCCGACCTGACGGCGGACCGGTTCGTCGCCGACCCGTTCGGCGCGCCCGGCGGACGCCTGTACCGCACCGGCGACCTCGTCGTGCGCACCCGCGACGGCGAACTGGAATACCTGGGCCGCACCGACTTCCAGGTCAAGTTGCGCGGCCTGCGCATCGAGCTCGGCGAGATCGAAGCCGTGCTCGCCGGTCTCGACGGCGTCGACCGCGCCGTCGTGACGGTCCGCGACGACGGCCTCGGCGACTACCTGGCCGCGTACCTGACGCCCGCGCCCCGGGACGGCTCCGGCGACCTGTCGGGCGCGCGGGTCGGCATCGACGTCGCCCGGGCCCGTGCCGATCTCGACCTCGACGCCGTGGCCGCCGCGCTCGGCGCGGCGCTGCCCGCCTACATGGTGCCCGCCGCGTTCGTGGTGCTCGACGAGTTCCCGGTCAACGCCTCGGGCAAGCTGGACCGCCGGGCGCTGCCCGCGCCGGTCCTGAAGGCGCGCGAGTTCCGCGCCCCCGCCACGCTCACCGAGAGCCGGGTGGCCGAGGTGTTCGCGGCGGTCCTCGGCCTCGACCGGATCGGCGCCGACGACGACTTCTTCGACCTCGGCGGCAACTCCCTGCTCGCCACCAAGGTCGCCTCGCGCCTCGGCGCGGCCCTCGACCGGCAGGTGCCGGTGGCCCGCCTGTTCGAGTACCCCGCGGTGGCCGCGCTCGCGGCCGCGCTCGACGCCGAATCCGCGGCGGCCCGGCGGGTTCCGCTCGTCGCGGGCGCACGCCCCGCCGCGCTGCCGCTCTCGCCCGCCCAGCAGCGCATGTGGTTCCTCAACCGGTTCGACCCCGACTCGGTCGGCTACAACGTGCCCATCGCGGTCCGGCTGCGCGGCGACCTGGACACCGAGGCCCTCGCCGCCGCGGTCGACGACCTCGTCGCCCGCCACGAGGTGCTGCGCACCTACTACCCCGAGACCGACGCGGGGCCCGTCCAGGCCATCCTGCCCGGCGCCGAAGCCGGTGTGCGCCTGCGCGTGCGCGAGGTCGCCCCCGCCGACCTGCGCGCCGCGGTCGAGGAACTGGCCGCCACCACCTTCGACGTCACCGCCGCGGTGCCCTGGCGGGTGGAGCTCCTGCGCAGCACCCCGACCGAGGCGGTCCTCGCCCTGGTGGTGCACCACATCAGCGCCGACGGGTCCTCCGTGCCGCCGCTGGTCCGCGACCTCATGACCGCGTACCTGGCCCGCCGCGAGGGCGCCGCGCCGCGGTGGACGCCCCTGGCCGTCCAGTACGCCGACTACGCGCTGTGGCAGCGCGCGGTCCTCGGCGACGAGAACGATCCCGCCTCGACCGCCGCCCGCCAGCTCGACTTCTGGCGCGCCGAACTGGCGGGGCTGCCCGACCAGCTCGACCTGCCCCTGGACCGGCCGCGCCCGGCCGTGCGGACCCTCGCCGGCGGCACCGTCCCGGTCACCCTGGACGCGGCGACCCACGCCCGCCTGAGCGCGCTCGCCCGCGAGACCGGCGCCACGCTGTTCATGGTGGTCCACACCGCCTTCGCCGCCCTGCTCGGCCGGCTCTCCGGCAGCGCCGACGTCACCGTCGGCACCCCGGTCGCCGGGCGCGGGGAAGCGGAACTGGAAGACCTGATCGGCATGTTCGTCAACACCCTGGTCTTCCGCACCCGCCTGCGGGCGGGAGAGAGCTTCGCCGACCTGCTGCGCCGCCAGCGCGCCACCGACCTCGCCGTCTACGCCAACGCCGACGTCCCGTTCGAACGTCTCGTCGAGGTGCTCGACCCGGCGCGGTCCACCGCGCGGCACCCGCTGTTCCAGGTCGGCTTCTCCTTCCAGAACTTCGACCGCGCCGAGCTGGCGCTGCCCGGCATCACCGTCTCGGCCCTGGACACCGGCGGGGAGCTGTCCCAGTTCGACCTGCACCTCATCGTCAGCGACGACTACGCCGCGGACGGTGCGCCGCAGGGTGTCTCGGGCGTGCTGACCTACGCCGACGACGTGTTCGACACCGCGTCCGCCGAGGCCGTGGCCCGGCGGCTGGAGGCCCTGCTGGCCGCCGTCGCCGCCGACCCGCACCGCGACCTGGACACCGTCGACATCCTCGACGCGGCCGAACGCGCCCGCGTCCTGACCGAGTGGAACGCCACCGGGCACGCCACCGACCGCGCCGCGACCCTGCTCACCGGCTACCGCGCCCAGGTCGCGGCCCGCCCGGAGGCCACCGCGCTCATCTTCGAGGGCGAGACCCTCACCTACGGCGCCCTCGACGCCCGGGTGAACCGGCTCGCCCGCCACCTGATCGGGCTCGGCGTCGGCCCGGACGTGCCCGTCGCCCTCGGCATCCGGCGCTCGATCGACCTCGTCGTGGCGATCTACGCCGTGCTCACCGCGGGCGGCGCCTACGTCCCCGTCGACCCCGACCACCCGGCCGAGCGCACCGACCGGATCCTGGCGACCGCGCGGCCGCTGTGCGTGCTGACCACCACCCGCGACGCCTTCGCCACCGACGGCGCCCCGGTGCACGCGATCGACGCCCTCGACCTGAGCGGCCACGCCGACGGGCCGCTGCGCCCCGACGAACTGCGGGCGCCGCTGCGCCCGGAGAACCTGGCCTACGTGCTGTTCACCTCCGGCTCCACCGGCACGCCCAAGGGCGTCGCCATGCGCCACGGCGGCGCCGCCAACCAGATCGCGTGGATGATCGAGCACTTCGGCCTCGGCCCCGCCGACGTCTACCTGCAGAAGTCCGCCGCCGGCTTCGACCTGTCGGTGTGGGGCTACTTCGTGCCGCTCGCCGCGGGCGCCGGGCTCGTGCTCGCCACCCACGACGGGCACCGCGACCCGCTGTACCTGGCCGACCTCGTCGCCGGAACCGGGGTCACCGTGGCCGATTTCGTGCCCTCGGTGCTGACCGTGTTCGCCGCGCACGCGCGCCGCGACCAGCTGGCGAGCCTGCGTCTGGTCCTCGCCATCGGCGAGGAACTGCTGCCCGAGACCGTGGCGGCCGTCGCCGCCGTCAGCGACGCGGCCGTGCACAACCTGTACGGGCCGACCGAGGCCGCCGTGTCGGTCACCGCCTGGCCCGCCGACGGAGGCGCGGGCCGCACGGTGCCCATCGGCGTCCCCGAGTGGAACACCCGCGTCTACGTGCTCGACGACCGGCTGCGGCCGGTCGCACCGGGCACCGCGGGCGAGCTGTACCTGGCGGGCGCGCAGCTCGCGCGCGGCTACCTCGGCCGCCCCGACCTGACCGCCGACCGGTTCGTCGCCGACCCGTTCGGCGCGCCCGGCGAACGCATGTACCGCACCGGCGACCTCGTCCGCTGGACCCGCGACGGCGTGCTGATCTACCTGGCGCGCATCGACTTCCAGGTGAAGTTCCGCGGCCAGCGCATCGAGCTCGGCGAGATCGAGGCCGCCCTCGCCGCGCATCCGGACGTCGCCCAGGCCGCCGCGCTCGTCGTCGGCGGCCCCGCCGGTGACCGCCTGGTCGGCTACGCGGTGCCCGTGCCCGGCGCCGCGCCGGACCCCGCCGCGCTGC
>NZ_BAGK01000035.1 GCF_000308795.1 Nocardia thailandica NBRC 100428
TCTGCACCTCATCCTGGCCGACCGCTACGACGCCGACGGCGCCCCCACGGGGATCGCCGGGTACTGCACCTACGCCACCGACCTGTTCGACCCGGGCACGGTGCGCGGGTTCCTCGACCGCTTCGCGCGGCTCGTCGCCGCCGTGCTCGCCGACCCCGCCGCGCCGCTGGGCACCCTCGACCTGCTCGCGCCGGCCGAGCGCGACCGGATCCTGCTGTCCTGGAACGACACCGGGCACGAGCACGACCCCACGGCGACCCTGGCCTCGCTGCTGGACGCGACCGTCGCGGCGAGCCCGCACGCGCCCGCGCTGACCGAGGACGGCAGGCACCTGAGCTACGCCGAACTCGACGCCCGCGTCAACCGCCTCGCGCGCTACCTCGTCACCGCGGGCGTCGGTCCCGAAACCCGGGTCGCGCTGGTCATCCGGCGCTCCGCCGAACTCGTGATCGCGATGTACGCGGTCACCAGGGCGGGCGGCGCCTACGTGCCGATCGACCCCGAGCAGCCCGCGCCGCGCACGCGGCACATCCTCGACACGGCCGCGCCGCTGCTCGTGCTCACCGACGACGCCACCGGCTTCACGGCCGAGGGCCGCGCGGTCGTGTCCACCGAGTGGCTGGACCTGTCCGGCTACAGCGACCGCCCGCTCACCGATGCCGACCGCCGCGCGCCGCTGCGGCCGGGCAACACCGCCTACGTCGTCTTCACCTCCGGATCGACGGGCCGCCCGAAGGGCGTCGCCGTGCCGCACGCGGCGGTGGTCAACCAGTTGCGCTGGAAGATCGCGGAATTCGGCCTCGGCGGCGACGACGCGATCCTGCTCAAGACCGCGGCGGGCTTCGACCTGTCGGTCTGGGAGTTCTGGTCCGCGGCGGTGTGCGGCGGCCGGCTGGTGATCGCCGCGCCCGGCGCGCAGCGCGACCCGGCCGGGCTCGCCGAGCTCATGCGCCGCGAGGGCGTCACCACCCTGCACGTGGTGCCGTCCATGCTCGACGCCCTGCTGCACCGCCCGCTGCCCGCCGCGCTGCGCCGGGTGCTGGCCATCGGCGAGACCCTGCCCGCCGCGCTGGCCGCGCGCTTCGCGGCCGGCGCACCCGGCACGGCGTTGTTCAACGTGTACGGGCCGACCGAGACCGCGGTCTCGATCACCTGCCACCGGGTCTGCCCCGCCGACACCGCGAGCGTGCCCATCGGCAGGCCCGTGTGGAACAGCCGGGTCTACGTCCTCGACGACCGGCTGCGTCCCGTGCCCGCCGGGGTGCCCGGCGAGCTCTACCTGGCCGGAATCCAGCTCGCCACCGGCTATCTCGGCCGCCCCGACCTCACCGCCGAGCGATTCGTCGCCGACCCCTTCACCCCGGGCGGCAGGCTCTACCGCACCGGCGACCTGGCCGCGTGGACGCGCGACGGCGAGCTGGACTACCGGGGCCGCACCGACTTCCAGCTCGAGATCCGCGGCTACCGCATCGAGACCGGCGAGATCGACGCCGTCCTCGCCGCGTGCCCCGAGGTCGCCCACGCGGTGACGGTCGGGCGCGAGAACCAGGCAGGCGCCACGGTGCTCGTGTCCTATGTGGTCGCCGCGCCGGGGTGCGGGATCGACGCCGAACGGCTGCGCGAGCGGGTCGCCCTCGCCCTGCCCGCCTACATGGTGCCCGCGACGATCACGATCCTAGACCGGCTCCCGCTGACCTCCGTCGGCAAGCTCGACCGCGCCGCGCTGCCCGCGCCCGCCCTGGCCGAGCGCGCTCACCGCCCCCCGGTGACGCCCGTCGAGCAGGCGGTGTGCGCGG
>NZ_BAGK01000034.1 GCF_000308795.1 Nocardia thailandica NBRC 100428
ACCTCGTCGCGCAGGATCTGATAGCTCGTGCCCGCTTCGTCGAGTCGTCGCCGGAGGGTGCGGGTGCTGAGGTGGAGGGCGCGCGCGACCTCGTCGGGCCCCGCCGCGACCGGATCGACGTGGGTGAGCAGGTCCCTGACCCGTGCCGCGATGCCGTGGCGGTGCCGGCGGGCGGCGACCAGTTGCCGGCACTGCTCTTCGCATTGCGCGAGGGTGCGCGGGTCGGCGCGCGGCAGCGGCTGGGTGAGCAGGAGCGGGTCGAACGTCACGATGTTCTCGGGCCGGCCGAAGAGCGGTAGCCGGTGGAACACGTCCTCGAACGCCGTGGGGGAGACCGGCGGTGGGCGGCGGATCTCGACGCGCGTCGGTGCGAAGTGTCCGGGGAAGAGGTCTTCGCTCACGGTCAGGATGGCCGCGGCGTCGCGTTCGAGGAGGAATCGGCGCGCCGGTGCCGTCAGCGCGTTGTCGTCGAGTCGCACGATCACCTCGGCCTCGGACACTTCGACGCGCGGAACGCAGAACGCGAAGGTCAGGTCGAAGTAGCGAAGGAAGAACGACAGGGCGTCGCCGAGGGTGGGGCTCGCCAGGCAGGCGAATCCGAAGATGCCGAAGGTGGTGGTGCGGTACCTGCGGCCGAGATCGAGCCCGGGGTGGTCCTCCCCGGTGAGCGCGGTGGCCAGATTGGTGGCGACGGCGAGTTCCTGCGCTGCCGACACGTGGGTGCGGGGGTCGGCGAGATGGGCCGCGGTGAGGCCCGAGCCGTCGAGTGTCTGCGCGAGCGTGAGGCCGTGATCGTCGGCGAACCGGGACATCAGGGCGACGCCGGCGGCCGACCGGGGAAAATCGTGCGTGGAAACCGCCGCGGCCGGGATGGATCCCGTCATGACCAGCGAGTTTACCGCCCGGCCGAGGCTATGGCCAAAATTGTCAATTTTCTGGCCGCAGGGATCTACGTCCCGGGATGGTCCGTGATTAGCGTCGACGACCATGCGAGATGGGACGACAAGCGTGACGGACACGGTATCGGTGGTCATCGTCGGTGCGGGTTTCGCGGGGCTGGCGATGGCCGCCGAACTGCTGCGGGCGGGGATCGACGATTTCCTGATCCTGGAGAAGGCGGATCGAGCGGGCGGAGTGTGGCGCGAGAACACCTATCCGGGCGCCGCCTGCGATGTGCCCTCGCCGTATTACTCGTTCTCCTATGCGCCGAAACCGGATTGGAACAGGCGCTACGCCGGTCAGGCCCAGATCGAGGGCTACCTGACCGACATCGCATCCACACCCGAGGTGCGGAAACGAATCCGCTACGACGTGGACGTGACGGACGCCCGGTTCGAGGAGGCCGACGGGCTGTGGATCCTGGGTACCGCCGACGGCCGTTCGGTGCGAGCTCGGATTCTCGTGCCCGCGACAGGACAGCTGTCGCGTCCGGCGATGCCCGACATCGCGGGACGCGAGCGTTTCGAGGGCACGTCGTTTCATTCGGCGCGGTGGCATCATGATGCGGACCTGCGCGGACGGCGGGTGGCGGTGATCGGCGCGGGCGCGAGCGTCATCCAGTTCGTTCCGCGCATTCAGCCGGAGGTCGCGCGGCTGACCCTGTTCCAGCGTTCGGCGCCCTACATCCTGCCCAAGCCGGACGGCGAGTACCGGCCGATCCATCACTCCGTCTTCCGGCGGCTGCCGCTGTTGCAGACACTCGAACGCGGCCTGTGGTGGACCCTGGGCGAAGTGTGGACGCTGGGCATCACCGGTAACCGGCCGATCAGCGCCGCGGTCGAAGCCGCGGCGAGGTGGCAGCTGCGGCGGCAGGTGGCCTCGGCGGCCCTGCGGCAGAAGCTGACCCCCGACTACCCGATCGGCTGCAAGCGAGTGCTGTTCGCCAACGACTACTATCCGGCCCTGACCGAGCCCGACGTCGACCTGGTCACCGAACGCATCACCGAGATCACCGCCCGTGGAATCCGCACCGCGGACGGTGTCGAGCACGCGGTCGACGTGATCATCTACGGCACCGGCTTCGCCACCCAGGAATTCCTCGGACCGATGACGGTGCGCGGGCGGGCGGGCCGCGAATTGGGCGCGGCGTGGGCCGAGGGCGCCCGCGCGCATCTCGGCATGACGGTTCCGGGGTTCCCGAACATGTTCCTCATGTACGGCCCCAACACCAACCTCGGCACCGGTTCGATCATCTACATGCTGGAACGGCAGGCCCGCTACATCCGGCAGGCGGTCGAGGTGTCGGCGCGGAACGGGGGTGGGGTCCTGGAGATCCGCGCGGAGGTCGAACAGCGCTATGACGACGAGATCCAGCGCCGCCTCGCCGGCTCGGCATGGACGGGGTGTGTGAGCTGGTACAAATCGGCCTCCGGGCGGATCTCCAGCAACTGGCCGGGCACGGTCTCGGAGTACTCCCGGCGGACGGCGACGCTCGCGCTCGCCGATTTCCACGTGAGCGCGGCACCGCGAGAAGCCGGCGTCGCCGAAGCGACCTCGTGAGTCCATACTTCTTGACTGCCGTTCAAGAAGTGCCTACCGTGGTCGTGGCCACGGTTCTTGGGCGCCGCCCAAGAGCGCGGGGCCCGCGGAACGGAAGGAAAGCAAGCTATGGCTAGCGACGAGTCCCTCGATCGAGGTGAGGCCACTGTGGCGACGCAGCGGCGCGATGTGGAGTTCCTCTCCGACGGCGTGCCGTGCGCGGCGTGGTTGTACACCGCCGCCGGCGCGTCCGGGCACCGGCCGACGGTGATCATGGGCCACGGGCTCGGAGCGGTGCGCGAGATGCGCCTCGACGCGTTCGCCGAACGGTTCGCCGCGCACGGCTGGTCGGTGCTGGTCTTCGACTACCACCACCTCGGTGCCAGCGGCGGCCGGCCGCGCCAGCTCCTCGACATCGATCGCCAGCTCGCGGACTGGCGCGCCGCCCTCGCCTTCGCGCGCACCCTTCCCGGGGTCGACACCGAACGGATCGCGTTGTGGGGCACCTCCTTCGGCGGCGGACACGTCCTGCAGGTCGGGAGCGGCAACCCGCAGGTCGCGGCCATCGTCGCGCAATGTCCCTTCACCGACGGGCCCGCCTCGCTGGTCTCGCGACTGCGGGCCGGGCCGCTGAGCGCCGTCGTGCTGATGGCCGCGGGCATCCTCGACACCGCGTGCTCCTGGCTCGGTATCCGGCCCGTCCTCATGCCGATGGCCGGAACGTCGTGGATGCCCGCGTTCGTGGCCTCGCCCGACGCCCTCGCGGGCGCGTCGGCGCTGCTGCCGCCCGGAACGCGGCTCTCCCGCCGCACCAGCGCCCTGCTGAGGTGGTTGCCCTCGGTGCGTGCGCGGGTGTCGAGCAACATCGAACCCACGGTCGCCGACGACGGACGAAAGCCCGCCACCATGGTGGGCCGCGACTCGATGTGGGGCGTGCTGCGCGGCCCGTCCGGCGACTTCGACGCCGCCAACGCGCTGGCCGCCCGCCTGGTGTTCCGGCTGCCGCTCTACCGTCCCGGTCGTGCCATGGCCCACGCCGGCGTTCCGACCCTGCTGTGCGTCTGTGACCACGACGCCGCCGCCCCGGCCGAAACCACCAAGCGCCGCGCGCGGGGCCTGGCACACGTCCGCGTACGGACCTACCCCTGCGACCACTTCGACATCTACCTCGGCACCCACTTCGAGGCCGCCGTCCGCGACCAGATCGCCTTCCTGGCCGAACAATTCGCCGACGCCGCGCACGTCGCGGGCTGAACCGGACGACACGCGGCCCGAGTAGCCGTCCGCCGACGACGTCAGCGGGCGGCTACCGCGATGCCGCGGGCGCTCCGGATCAGCGTCTCCATCACCGCGCGCTTGCGCTCCTCGTCGACCGGATGCATCAGCAGTCCCTCCACCACGAAGACGCCGATCTCGGTCATCGCGTCCAGCTCGTCGTCGGGAACGCCGATCTCGGTCAGGTCCGCCCGGAAGAAGCCCTCCGCCAACGCGTGAAACGCCTCGTGCCAGTCCCGCACGCTCTCCGACTCCTTCGCGCGAGCGTGAACGGTGGTCACCAGCCGGCTCACCTGCTCCAGCTCCGTGACGACCCACACCAGTCGATCCACGACATCGGTGCCGAGGATCTCGCCGTAGCGGGCCATCGAGTCGGCCAGGACCTCCTCCAGTACCGCCGTCAGGACCGCGTCCTTGTCGCGGAAGTACCAGTACAGCGTGTTCGACACCACGCCGGCGTCCTTGGCGATTCTGCTCACCGGGACCGCGTCGTATCCCTGTTCGGTGAACAGTCGCCGCGCGGCGGCGACGATCTCGGCGCGCTTCTCCTCACGATCTCGGGGGCGTCTGTTTCTCGGCATCACCAGTCCTGACTCGTCGCGTCCTGTGGAAGAGCCTATCTTGGACAGTCCTCAAGAAGCACGGTACTGTCGCGGCCCGCGTGGGTGAGGGCACGGAGGGGCGCCGTAGGCGAGGAAGCGCCACGCGCAGCGCCGATCACCGCAGGTGGTTGCGGTCCAGCCAGCCGGAGATCGCGGCGGCGAGGAGCTCGGGCTGATCTTCGGGGGTGTGGTGTCCGCTCGGTTCGGCGAAGTGTTCGATGTCGAGCGAGGCGACGGTCCTCGCGCACCAGTCGATCACCGCCGGTTCGGTCATGGCGCCGTAGGCGGGGGCGAAGTTCACCATGAGCTTGGGTACGTCGGCGCTCGCCGCCAGCCAGCGGCCGTAGGCTTCGGCGCGGGCGACCACGTCGGGCGGGGTGCCGTCCAGGGGCATCGAGCGGGCCCAGCGCAGCAGGGGGAGGCGGCTGTGCCGGGTGGGGTACGGGCGCCGGTAGACCTCGAGGTCGGCGGGGGTGAGCGCGGCCGAGATGGCGCGCAGGCCGTCGGCGACGAACGAGTCGTCCAGGAACAATGATTCGCCGACACCGTCGGTTCGGATGGCCCGCCACAGGTCGCGGCCTGCTTCGGGGAACTCCGCCCAGCTCATCGGTTTGACGATGGTCTCGGTGAACGCGATCCCGCGTACCCGTCCGGGATGCCGTGCGGCCCAGTCGAAGGCGAGCGCCCCGCCCCAGTCGTGGCCGACGAGCACGACCTCGCCGAGGCCGACGGCGTCGATCCAGGCGTCCAGGTACCGCGCGTGGTCGGCGAAGGAGTAGTCGATCGTCGGCTTTCCCGACTCGCCCATGCCGATCAGGTCCGGGGCGAGCAGGCGGCCGGAACCGATGGCGGGCAACACCTTCCGCCAGAGGTGGGACGAGGTCGGGTTGCCGTGCAGGAACAGGATCGGGGCGCCGTCGCCGAGTTCGCGGTGATACATGGTCGAGTCGAGGACGCGGGTTTGGGGCACGGGACTTCCTTCGCAACGCTGTGAGTTAGTTGGCTGACTGAATTCACGGTAGGCGACGGGGCGCACGGTGTCCAGTCCGATCCGGCCGGGGCGCAAGCCCGATCGTCGCCGGGCAGGAGGGAGACCGGGTCGACCGGATCGAACGGCGGAGCAGTCGGTTACAGTTCCGGGCAGTGCCGCCCGCGATCGCCGGCGGGCACGCGGACGCGATCGTCGGCGGTCATCGATCCACCCCACAGCTCCACCGACAGAGAGGTTTCGACCAGTGCGTATCTCCCGCTGGGTGCAGGCCGCCGCGGTCGCGGTGCTGGCGGTCGCCGCCGCGCCGATCGCCGCCGCGCGGGCCGAGGCCGCCGTCGTCGACCGCGAGGTGGCCTTCTCGGTCCGCAACGTCGACGAGTCCGGGGTGCCGTGCGGCACCGACGGCGGCACCTACACGGTGCGCGGGCATCTCACCGGGCCCGCCGACCTCCTCGCCGGCGGCGCCGCGTCCAGCGTGTCGCTGTATGTGCACGGGCTGGAGGTGAGCGAGTGGTTCTGGCGATTCGACGGCGCGCCCGGCTACGACCACGTGCGCGAGATGGCGGGCCGCGGCCACGTCTCGGTCACCATCGACCGGCTCGGGTACGGCGCCAGCGGCCAGCCCGCGGGCGCGCAGAGCTGTGTCGGCGGGCAGGCCACCGCCGTGCATCAGATCGTGGGGCAGTTGCGCTCGGGTCTCTACACGGCGCCGGGCGGGGCGGTCTCCTTCGGCCGCGTCGCGCTGCTCGGGCATTCCCTCGGTGGGGCCGTCACGCAGATCGCGGCGTACTCGTTCCGCGACGTGGACGCGGTCGGCGTGCTGTCCTACTCCGATCTCGCCCTCACGCCCGAACAGCTCGCGGGCAGCCTGACCTGGGGCGCCCGCTGCGTCGCCGGTGGTCAGCCGTCCCCGGCGGGCGCGCCCGGCTACAGCTACCTGACGGCCGACGAGGCCGGATTCCGCCGGGATTTCCTGGCGGGCGCCCCGCCGGAGGTCGCCGCCGCGGCCGCGCCGCTGCGCGCGCTGAACCCCTGCGGCGACATGGTGTCGCTCACCGAGGCGACACTGGTCGATCCGGCCCGCCTCGGCGAGATCACGGTGCCCGTGCTGGTGCTCACCGGTACCGAAGACCGCGTCTTCGACGTCAACCGGGCCCGGTTCCATGGCGAGTTGTTCACGGGCAGCGGCGATGTGACCACCGTGCTCGTCGACGGCGCCACCCACGGCCTCACCCTCGAGCCGACCCGGTTCCGCGACGAACTCGACTCCTGGCTCACCGCGCGCGGGTTCTGAGCGCGGTCCGGCCGAACCGCGCGCGCCGCGTCCTCAGCCGGCCAGGATCTGTTCGCGCAGGATGTCGGCGTGCCCGCAGTGGTGGGCGAGTTCGCGCAGGACCTGCAGGTACACCCAGCGCAGGGTGCGCGGACCGGACCGGTGCCCGGTCACGACCGTGTCCAGCGGCAGATCCGCGACCGCGAGACGGGCGGCGGCGCAGGCGCGTCGGTGGGCGTCGAGGACCGAGGCGACGGTGTCGGCGTCGTCGAGCCGGAAGGACTCCTCCGGCGTGCGGACCAGGCCCAGCTCGCGTCGCGGGGTGCCGCCCACGCACTCCTCGAACCACACCCGCTGCATCCAGGTCACGTGCTTGACCAGCCCGAGGGGCGTGGTCGCCGAGGGGACGAGACGGCGCCGCGCCTGCTCCTCGGACAGCCCGTCGAGGGTGGCCTCGATCGCGCCGCGACAGTCCTCGACGAAGGCGTCGAGCTGGGTGCGTTCGTCGTCGAGCACCACATCGAAAGATCCCATGGGGCCTCCTGTCCCGCGTCGGAGACAAGTCAATCAGGGACCCGGCCGGGGGAGCGGGGCGGGGATCCGGACGGTTGCGGGCCCGGAGCGGCCGGGGCCGCCCGAAGACCCGTGGCGGGCAGCCGGGCGATCAGGTCCGCCGCCTCGTTCTTCGGGATCGGCCGTCCCGCGCGGTGCCAGTCCCGGGCGCCCGTCAGCGCCGCGCCGAGGACGGCCGACGCCAGCAGCCGCGCCTGGGTGGGGCTGCGGTCGGGGCCCAGACCGTCGGCGACGGTCTGGGCGCATTCGTTCCAGGCCGATCGGATCGACAGTTCCGCCGAGGGCTCGTCCGGCACCGCGGGACCGACCAGCACCTCGGCGGGCGTCGCGTCGCGATCGACCAGATCGAAGATCGCGTGGACGGTGGCGTGGACGGCCTCGGTCTCGCTCCGCGCCGAATCCAGCGCCCGGCGCACCGCCGTGTTCAGCTCGTCGAGCGAGCGCTGGATCACCGCGAGGTAGAGCTCGAGCTTGCCCGAGAAGTAGCGGTAGAGCACGGGTTTGGTGATGTTGGCCGACCGGCCGACGCGGGCCATCGTCGCCCCGTGATAGCCGTGCGTGGCGAAGGCTCGCTGGGCGATCGCCAGCAGTTGTTCGCGCCGCGCCTGCCTGCGGTTCCGCACCGAGGGCGCGACCCGGCGCGGTGAACCGAACACGGTCAGGGACTCCCGGGAGCTGTGCAGGGCGCTCAGAACGCGGACTCGGCCAGATCCATCAGGCTCAGGTCGGTGGCCGACACCACCGCCCAGTCGGCGGTGAGATGCGGCAGCACCGTGTTCGCGAAGAACGACGCCACCGCGACTTTGCCGCGATAGAAGTCGTCGTCGGCCGCGGATTCCAGTGCGGCCAGGGCGACCTCGGCCCCGACGACGAGCCGCCAGGCGACCAGCAGGTCGCCGACCGCCAGCAGGAACCGGACCGCGTTGAGGCCGATCTTGTGCAGTTCGCGCGGGCGCTCCGCGGCGTCGAGCAGGTGGGTGGTGAGCCTGCCCGCGATCTCCTGGACGTCCTCGACGGCGTTGGCCAGCAGCATCTTCTCGGTCTTGAGCTGCCCGCCGTCGCGGTCGGAGTGCGCGGTGGCGCGCACCTCGCCGAGGAGGTGGGTCAGGGCGACGCCCTGGTCGCGGGCGATCTTGCGGAAGAAGAAGTCCTGGGCCTGGATGGCGGTGGTGCCCTCGTAGAGGGAGTCGATCTTGGCGTCGCGGATGTATTGCTCGATGGGGTAGTCCTGCAGGAAGCCGGAGCCGCCGAAGGTCTGCAGGGATTCGGTGAGGTACTGGTAGGCGCGTTCGGAGCCGACGCCCTTGACGATGGGCAGCAGCAGGTCGTTCACCCGGGCGGCCAGCGCCGCGTCGGCGCCCGAGATGTGCTGGGCGACCGCCGGATCCTGGTGGCCGGCGGTGTAGAGATAGATCGAGCGCAGCCCCTCGGCGTAGGCCTTCTGCATCATGAGCGAGCGCCGGACGTCGGCGTGGTGCAGGATGGTCACCTTGGGGGCGGTCTTGTCCGCCGCCCGGGTCAGGTCGGCGCCCTGCACCCGGGACTTCGCGTAGTCGAGGGCGTTGAGGTAGCCGGTCGACAGGGTGGCGATGGCCTTGGTGCCGACCATCATGCGCGCCTCCTCGATCACCTCGAACATCTGCGCGATGCCGTTGTGCACCTCGCCGACCAGGTGACCGACCGCCGGGACGCCGTGCCCGCCGAAGGTCAGCTCGCAGGTGGCCGACGCCTTCAGCCCCATCTTGTGCTCGACGTTGGTGACGAAGACCCCGTTGCGGTCGCCGGGGTCGCCGGTCTCGTCGTCGAAGTGGAACTTCGGCACGAGGAACAGGCTCAGGCCCTTGGTGCCCGGGCCCGCGCCCTCGGGCCGGGCCAGGACCAGGTGCACGATGTTCTCGAACAGGTCGCCGGAGTCGGCCGAGGTGATGAAGCGCTTGACGCCCTCGATGTGCCAGGTGCCGTCGTCCTGCCGGATCGCCTTGGTGCGTCCGGCGCCGACGTCGGAGCCCGCGTCGGGTTCGGTCAGCACCATGGTGGCGCCCCAGTCGCGGGCCACGGCGGTGGCGGCCCAGCGCTGCTGCTGTTCGGTGCCCACACTGGTCAGGACCTGGGCGATCATCGGGCCGGTGAGATACATGTAGGCCGCGGGCTGGGCGCCGAGGACGAATTCGTTGATCGCCCAGCCCAGCATGGCGGGCGCGGCGACGCCGCCGATGGCCTCGCTCTTGGCGATCCGCCACCACTCGGCGTCCTGCCAGGCCCGCACCGCCTTCGTGAACGAGGCGGGCAGCGTGACCGAATGCGTGGTCGGGTCGAAAACCGGTGGGGTGCGGTCGGTTTCGGCGTACGGCTCGGCGACCGGCCCCTCGGCCAGGCGCGCGGCCTCGCCGAGCATGGTGCGGGCGGTGTCGGTGTCGAGGTCGCCGAAGGCGCCCGTGTCGAGGACGGCGCCGAGGTCGAACACCTCGAACAGGTTGAACTCCAGATCGCGGACATTGCTCTTGTAATGGCCCACCGGACGCGTACCTCTCGACTGGGCCCGCCACGACCGGGCGGGCGGTGAAGGAGCGGGACGCGCTCCCGCGCCCATGATGTCCTACGGTAGGTGCGGACGCAAGACTAAGTTATCGGACACTAAGTAGCCGATAGGGCGATAACGCCTGGTTGACCTGCGTTCGGCCACAGGGTCGGCGGTTATGTCATTCGGTGATAAGCACCCCGGTGCGCGGGGAGATGTCGGCCAGGACGATGCGCTCGCCGAGCGCGCAGAGCTGATCGGCCAGATCCGCGCGCCGGGTGAGGCGGGGATTGCGGACACCGTCGTTGACCAGGGTGGCCGTCGCGTGGATGAGGACGCGAGCCGTCGGCATCGACACCTCGGGGCGGACCATCCGCAGCAGCCCCGCCCACTCGATGATGCCCTCGCGGTGGGTGCGGCGATAGCGGGCGGCGGCGTCCTCCGGCAGGTGGCCCACCTCGCTGACCGCGGTGCCGATGAGATCGGGCTGGGCCATGCCGAACTCGACGTAGTAGCGCAGCACCAGCCGCAGGTAGCCGCTGGCGTCCTCGCCGTCGGCGCGGGCCTGTTCGGTGTAGCGGTGGACCCAGCGGTTGTTCCGCGCCACGACCTCCTCGAGCAGGTCGGCCTTGCTGGCGAAATGGTGGTAGAGCGCCGGGCCGCGGACGCCGACGGCCGCGCCGATGTCCTCGATGCTCACCGCCCCGAACCCGCGCCGGTGGAACAGGCGCGCGGCGCCGGTGATCATCTGGTCGGCGGTGCCGTCCTCGGGCGGACCGGGGACCGGGGACACCGGACGCCCGAGGGCGGGCGCGGGCATCGGCGTGGTGATCACCGCCTCGACGACGCCGTCGAGCACCGCGGCGAACTGTTCGTCCGGCAGCCGGGTCCGGTGATTGGACGGACTGGTGACCACCGACAGGACCGCCCAGTTCAGCAGCTCGCGGTCGGCGCCGGCGAGCTCGGGGCGGCGCGCGGCGACGGCCCGGTCGACGAGGTGGGTCAGCCGCACCGAGCGGGCGAGCACGCCGACCCGGTCGGCGGGGGTGAGATTGCGGAATTCGAGCTGCCACAGCCGCGCCAGGCCGCGCGTCTCGAGGGCGACCCGCACCAGGGCGGGCAGCACCTCGGCGTCGTCGCGGGCGCCCTCGACGCGGGCGAGGACGGTGTCGAGTCCTTCGCGCAGGCTGCAGCCGAGCAGCTCCTGCTTGGTCCGGAAGTGGCGGTACAGGGCCGTGGGGCTGATGCCGACCGCGGCGGCGATGTCGGCCATCGAGGTGCGGTGGAAGCCCTTGCGCGCGAAGGCGGCGTCGGCGGCGCGCAGAATCGTGGCCCGGCGGTCGCGTGGCCTGCGGCGCACGGCCGGGGCGCCGGGGTCCGCCCGCGGGGCCTGCTCCCGTGGCTCGGCGCGCGGCGGGGCCGCGCCGAGGATGCCGAGGAGCATGCGCAGGAGTTCGTGGGTGAGCTGCTCGGTGGTGGCCTCCACCCAGCCAAGGATCCAGCCGTGCAGGACGCCCTTGACCGCCTGCACGAACGTCGCGGCGGCCGGGGCGAAGTCGCGCCGCGCGATCTCGCCGCGGTCGGCGAAGGCGTCGAACATCGCGCGCAGCAACTCCGTCCAGGTCGCGCGCCGCGCGCGCAGGAGCGCCTCCATCCGGTCGCCCGCGGCGAGGGATTCCACGAAGACCAGGCGGGCGCAGCGCGGATCGCGGGTGGCGTAGACGAGATAGGCGCGCAGCATCGCCTCCGCGCGGTCGGCGAGGGGCAGGTCCTCGACCCGGCCGATCTCGTCGCGGACATGCTTCTCGACGGCGGTGTCGATGTCGGTGTGCAGCTCGGTGAGCAGGTCCTCGACGGTGTCGTACTCCTCGTAGAACTGGCGGGTGGAGACCCCCGCCGCAGCGCACAGATCGGCCAGCCGGGTGCGCCGGTAGCCGACGCCCGCGCCGAACGCCGTCAGCCCGCTCTCGCGGATGCGTGCCCGGCGCTCGGCGCGCCGTTCGTCGGCGGAGCGCCCGGCGTACCGGCCGGTCGCCGAAGCGATTCTCGCCATGTGTTCTCGTCTCCCGAGGTCCCGCGGAGTCCTGGCACCGCAACTTTGGTCACCATCATATTCAGACTTTGGCGCGGTGCGGAGCCGATCGGGGTGTCGAGTTCGCCGAGGGTCGCCGACCTGTGGGTTTCCGGTCCGGGACCTCGGCTCCGAGGGTGGTGACGAAGGATGCGGTGGCCCGCCGGTGCCGCGGCAGAGTCCCGGCCGAGGATCCGGCGTAGACGGTGACGCGCAGGGGTCTCCCTGTCGTTCGACGGATGCGGGCACCGCGGACGGTGTCGCCGCCGCGGCGACCCGGCGGGCACGCGCCGACCGGAGTGTCGGACCAGAGGCGTGTCAAGCCCCGTTTACGCTGAGGTTGTTCCCGGATCGGACGCACACCGGGTTCCACCGTCTCACCGATGTCTCGTCGTGCCCTGCCGCCCGAACGACCGATTGGACGTGAACCGTGCCCGAAGCGCTCTTCGACCCCCTCGCCCGGATCTACGCCCCGTTCGCCGAGATCACCCACGCCCGCTACCGGCCGTGGGTCGAGTCCGCCGTGCCCGCGAACGGCCGACGTGCCATCGAACTCGGCTGCGGCTCAGGACAATTCCTGGCGCTGCTGGCCGACCGGTTCGAGGAGGTCGTCGCGGTCGACGTCTCCGCGGCGATGATCGAGACCGCGCGGCGCCGCGTCGGAAGGCGCCGCATCGACTACCGGGTGGGCGACATCCGCGACGCGACCCCCGGCCGCGTCGGCACCTTCGACCTGGTCTTCAGCGTCAATACGCTGCACCATCTCGGTGATCCCCGGCTCTCGCTGCCCCACGTCCGCGACCTGGTCGGTCCCGGCGGCACGCTGGTGGTCATCGACTACGTCACCAGCACCCCGGCCTGGGCCCGCGCGGGCGGCCCGGCCTACCGGCTGTACCGATGGGCGCGCGGGCTCGACGGCGCGGTCCGGGCCGGCATAGCCCGCCGGTCGGTCGGCGACGCCCGTGCCATGTACCGGCTGCGCCGCGATCCGCACTGGCGCCGGCTGGCGGCAGGCGCGCGGACCCTGGATCGGGAGGCGTTCCGGCGACACTACAGCGAGGCGTTCCCGGGCGCGCGGATCAGTGCCGGGCTCGATCGCAGCGTCTGCGCCGTGGCCTGGACCCGGCCGGCGGCGCGGGCGCGGCCCGACGCGGAGGCGGCGGTGATCGAGACGCCGCCCGCCGCTACCGCTCCAGGATCTTCTTGATCTTGCGGGCGGCGTCCTTCAGCTCGGTGACGGCTTCCTTCGCCGCCGCCCCGGCCTGCTGGGCCCTGCCCTCGTCGCGCAGGTCGTCGTTGCCGGTCACCGACCCGGCGACCTCTTTGGCCTTGCCCGCGAACTCCTCGAACTTGTTGCCGATCTTGTCGTTGAGCGACATCGGATCTCCTCGCGCTGTGCCGCGCCGGCCGAACCGGCTCCGCCGAAGGTCGATCGCTGCCGCTGCCGCGGCACCCTGCGCGGAGGAATCGACGGCCGTGTGGGCCGGTCACGCGCTCACCGACCCATCGTAGAACCGCGCGCGGTCAGGCGACAGGGGCGTAGTCGGGCAGCTCGACGCCGTTGAGCGCGCGGTCGATCAGCGCGAAGAAGGCGTCGTCGGGCTCGGGGTGCTGCCCGGTCGCGCGGCCGTGGGCGTGCGCGCGGCCGATCTCCTGGTTGGCCTCGACGAACGGGCGCATGCGCTCCTCGAAGCGGGCGAACCCGGCCGCCGGGTCCCATCCGGCGGCGGCCAGTTCGCCCGCCAGGAGGTAGGCCCCGACCAGGGCCAGCCCGGTGCCCTGCCCGGACAGCGGCGACGAGCTGTAGGCGGCGTCCCCGAGCAGACCGACCCGCCCCGACGACCAGCGATCCATCACGACCTGGGCGACCTGGTCGAGGTAGAAGTCCGGGGCGTCGTCGAGGTGGGCGAGCACGCGCGGGGTCAGCCAGCCCAGGTCGGCGACCCGCTCGCGCAGCAGCCTCCGCTGCGCGGCGAGATCGCGATGG
>NZ_BAGK01000033.1 GCF_000308795.1 Nocardia thailandica NBRC 100428
TCGCGCTGTGGACGCCGCACCGCTCCGACATCGGCAAGCTCTACCGCGACGGCGCCCTCGTCCCGGCCGTCGTCACCGAGACCGCCGTCACCGGGGTGACGCTGCTCGCCCTGGTCGACATCGCCGAACCCGATGCCCCGCAACGCCGCTGGGCCCTGGTGACCCGCCGCGTGCGCGCCCTGCCCGGGCACGCGCTGACGGAGGGCGAACGCGTGCCCGCCGTCGCGGTGCGCACCGACGGAGCGCCCCGGCAGGTGGGGGAGCGGTTCCAGATCGTCACCGCCATGCCCATCGCCTGGGGCACCCGCGACGCCGGGGTCATCGACCGCGCCCGCGCCGCCATCGCCGACGTCGAATGGCGGCTGCTCGCCGACAACCTGCGGCTGGCCGCGACGGTGCGCCGCACCCCCGCGAAACGCATTCTGCTGGACCCGAATCAGCTACCGGGCGGTCTCGGGGCCTGAGGGCCGCCCGGTCGGCCTGTCGGGCCACGGGAGCCCGCCCGGCCTGTCACCATGGACCCCGGCCGCCGGAACCGACCCCGCGAGAGGTGCAGGATGCAGAGGTTCGCTGTGCTGCTGGCCGGGCTGCTCCTGTGGGCGGTCGTCCCGTCCCCGGCGCGCGCGGACGTCCTCGACCCGGTGACCGGCGCCGCGGGGCTCGGCGACCCCTACTACCCCCTCGACGGCAACGGCGGCTACGACGTCACCCACTACGACCTCGACCTGACCTACGACCCGCCCAGCCATCACCTCGCCGCGACCGCGCGGATCGACGCCACGGCGACGCAGCTGCTCGCCGCGTTCAATCTCGACTTCAGCGGGCCGCCGGTGCGGATGATCACCGTCAACGGCCTGCCCGCGGGGTTCGAGACGACCGGCGACCACGAGCTCACCGTCCGGCCGCTGCTGCCCGTCCTGCCCGGGCTGCCGATGCGCGTCGTCGTCGACTACGCCGGGGAGGCCGCCGACACCGAGGGGGAGGGCTGGACGCGCTCGCCCGGCGGCGGGGCGTTCGTCATCGGCGAACCGCACGGCGCCGCCAGCTGGTATCCCCTCAACGACACCCCGTTGGACAAGGCCGGCTTCGCGCTGCGCGTGACCGTGCCCGAGGGCTGGGAGGTGATGTCCAACGGCCTGCGCACCGAACACACCGTGCGCGACGGGCTGCTCACCACCTCCTGGGTCTCCCGGCACCCGGTGCTCGGCTACCTGACCACCGTGGCCATCGACCGCTTCACCTTCCTCGAGCAGCGACGCCCCGACGGCACCGAACTGCTGAGCGCCTTCGCCCCGGGCGCGGAGAAGCACCGGGAGAACGAGCAGCGCGTCCCGGAGATCCTCGACTTCCTCGAAAGCCTCTACGGCCGCTACCCGTTCGAGGTGGCGGGCGGCATCTACGTCGACGCGGAGATGCCGTTCTCGCTGGAGACCCAGACCCGGCCCGTCTACGCGCCCTGGACCGACCTCAACACCGTCGTGCACGAACTGACGCACCAGTGGTGGGGCGACTCGATGTCGGTGCGGCGCTGGTCCGACATCTGCCTCAACGAGTGCTTCGCCAGCTACACCGCCGACTACCTCTGGCTCGAACGGATCGACAAGGCCGACGTCGACACCAAGTACCGCGACACCGTCGCGGAGGTTCGCGACGAACCGGAGTTCTGGGAGATCCCGCTGGCCGATCCCGGCGCCGACAACGAGTTCACCTCGGTCTACTACCGCGGCCCGCTGTTCCTGCACGCGCTGCGGAAACTGATCGGCGACGACGTGTTCTTCACCGCCGTCGGCGATTTCGTGCGCGCCCACGCCTACGGCAACACCTCGATGCCGGAGTTCCGCGATTTCGTGCAGAGCCGGACCTCGCTGCCGCTGTCGGAGTTCTTCGCCGCCTGGCTGGACCGCACCGAGCCGCCGCCGGAACCGTTCCTCTATCCCGGGTCGCTCGCGCCGCGCTGATCGGCCAGCCGCTGCCGGGCCCGGTCGGCCCAGCGCCGCATCCGCTCGTACTGCGTGCGGGCCGCGGTCGCCTCGCCGCGGGCCCGGTGCTCGGTCGTGCGGGCGAACTGGCGTTGCTGCTCGGCGTGCTCGAGTTCGGCGCGCAGCCGGGCGATCTCGTCGTCGCAGCGCGCCGACGCCGTCGCGGCGGCCTCGGCCTCCTCCTCGGCGGACCGCAGCGCGGTCTCGGCGTCGGCGAGGGCCGCCTCGGCGTCGGCGAGTTCCCGGCGGGCCTCGGCGTCGTCGTCCCGCTCGGGCGCGCGCGGCTTCTTCGCCGGCGCGGGCCTGGGCGCGCCCCCGCTCGACACCGCGACAAGACCCGCGGGGCCGAACCCCTCGTAGGTCGCGCCGGTGGCCAGGGTGCCCGCCCGGACGCGCTCGGCGACCTCGGGGTCGGCCAGCGCGGCGGTCAACGTCTGGCCGACCTCACGCAGCGTCTGCTCGCCGAGCCGGTGCCCGCGTTCGGCGGCCAGCTCGCCCGCCCGCGCGCTCATCGCGTTCACCACCTGCTGGCGCTGCCCGCCGAGCGTGCGCAGCTCGGCGCCGGACAGCTTGCGCTGGGCGGCGCGCAGGGCGTCGCCGAGCCCGAGCAGGGCCTCGATCTCGTCCGGCGCCTCGCGGGCGAGCAGGTTCACCGCCCAGGCGGTGCGGGTCGGTTTGCGCAGGGCGGTGATGGCGGCGGCGAGCTCGCGATCACCGTCCGCGCGGGCGGCGGCGGCCCGCTCGGACCGCATCGCCACGAATTCGGCGGGGTCGAGCCCGTAGAGCTCGCCGGAAACCTCGTCGAGCGTCATATCCGTCGATGCTAGGGGATTCCGCCGGCCGGCCCCCGCGATCGCGAGGCTCGGTATTCTCACCGGCGGCCGGGTACGGCTGAATTGTTCGGTGAGAGAGGTTTTCAGGTGAATTTCCCAGGAACGCGACTGCTCGCACGATTCGTGCTCGCCCCGGTGGCGGCGGTCGCACTGGTCGGGGCGGCCGCCGCGTGTTCGTCGGGTGACGACGCCACCACGGGCAAGCCGGTCGCCGGCGCGTGCGTGGACGTGACCGACAACGCGGCGGGCAAGATGACCGCCGACGTGCTCGACTGCGGGTCGGCGAAGGCCGACTACCGCATCGCCAAGGCGGGCGACACCGCGCAGGACTGCGCCGTCGACAACGCGGGCTTCACCGGCACGGTGGCCGGCGCCGCCGCGAACCTGTGCCTGGTGCCCAACTTCGCCCAGGGCAGCTGCTACGCCGACGCGGGCAAGCGCCCGGCCCTGCAGGTCGACTGCACCGCGCCGCAGGCCACCTTCAAGGTCGTCAAGCGCATCGACGGCCAGGCCGACGAGATGCTGTGCGGCGCTGACGCCACCCAGTTCCGCACCGTCGCCGACCCCAAGGCGACGCTCTGCCTGGCCAAGCCGTAGCTCAGTCCAGCAGGGCCACCGACGCGATCCGGTGCAGGGTGAAGTGCCGGACCGCGCCGGTGACCGGGTCGACGGCGTCGAGCTGGCCGTTGCCGACCCGCACCGGTTCCACCACCCGCTGACTCGCCACCCCCGCGGCGTCGACGTAACCGATGTTGACCGGGCGGCGGACCCGCGCGGCCAGTTGCAGCAGCGCCAGGGTCGCGGCGGTACCGGTGCGGGTGCCGTCGGTGCGCACCGACCTCCCGGTCCGCGCGCCCGCCGCCCGCTCGCCCGCGCGCAGCTCCGACACCAGCAGCTCGAGCTGTTCGGTGGTCGGCGGCTGCGGGCGGTAGGGCCGCCGGGCCAGCGGCCGCACCGCGATCCGCGCGCCCTTCGGCCGCAGGTCGACGATCGCGCCCGCCGAATCCTCCCCGGCGGGACTGAACCCCGCCGCCCGCAGGGCCTCGAGGACCTCGCCGAGCGGCGCCTGGGCGATCGCCACCGTCGGGGCGATGGCGCGCAACGCCAGCTGCGCGGCTACCGGCGCGGCCAGGACCTGGGCCAGCAGCGCCGGGTCGTCGCTGCGCAGGAACGACTGCGCCATCCCGGCGCGCAGCTGGCCGTGCCTGCGGGCGACGTCGTCGATCAGATAGGTGAGCGCCTGCGGCACCGGTGTCCGCGAGTGGGTGGCGAACAGCGCGTGCAGCTCGGCGGCGGTCAGGCCCGCGTCCAGCGCCCGGCGCACCGAGGACTCCCCGATCCGGTACACCGTGGCCGCGCCGGCGGACTCCACGTCGGCCACCAGCGCCATCCGCGCGGCGAGTTCCGGCACCAGCGGGCCCGGCGCGATCACCGTCAGGTCCGCCTGCACGAGGACGTGGTCCACCGGTTCGGGCAGGGCCGCGGCCATCTCCGCCTCGGCGTCGGCCGTGCTGGTCGGGGCACCGTGCAGCAGGGCGCGGCCCGCCGAATTCAGCGCGCCGCGGCCGAGCAGCCCGACCGCGGCCGCCTCGGCCAGCGTGGCGTTCACCGCGTCGAGCCGGAAGTGCCTGCGCCTGCGCGGCATCCGCCAGGCCAGCAGCCTGGCGACATCGGCGGGGTCCGGCGCCGCGCCGCTGGGCAGCTCGGCGAGCAGGCCGAGGATCGCCTGCCGGTCCCGCACGGCGTGCGGCACCCGCAGTTCGGCGGCCAGCGCGGCCAGCGGCTTGTCGTTGGCGTCGCGCAGGCCGATCATCCACGGCATCCGGTCCAGCTCCAGCCACGCCTGGGCCAGGGTCACCCAGCGGGTCGCCGGCGGCGCGTCACGCCAGGAGTCCGACGCCGAGGTCGGCGCCCAGAAGTCGTCGGTCGTGTCGGAGTCCGGCGGCGGGTCCGGCAGGCCCTTCTCCACCAGTTTCGCGGCCGCGAGCAGCTCGAGCAGCAGCCCGGCCCTCGTCTCGTCGACCCCGGTCTGCTTGGCCAGCCTGCGCAGCTCGCGCACGCCGAGCCCGCCCGCACGCAGCGCGGGCGCGGGCGCGCGGCCGAGGGCGTCGAGCAGATCGGCGCAGTGCCGCAGCAGTTCCCCGACCTCGCCCGCGGCGACCGCGTTCACCTCGGTGGGCGCGTGCTTGGTCAGGACGGGCTTGGGCGGCGTCAGCGCGTGCGGATCGGTCACCGGCTCGCGGCGCAGCACCTGCCCGACGGTCACCGGCAGCTCGACGGTCTCGGCGTCGACCCAGGTGAGCAACCCCGCCGCCAGCAGACGCTGCACCGGGCGGTCGGCGTCCGTGCCGGGCGCCGCGTCGCGGGTCCGTCCGCGCGGCCCGGTGGCGGCGAGGGTGTCCAGCAGGGCGCGTTCCGGGGGCGCGGCCACGGCCAGCGCCGCGACGATCTCCGGTTCGGTCAGCGCGTCCGGCGGCGCCGTCGTCGAACCCAGCGGCCACGGCAGCGCCTCGACGGCCGCGGGGGCCACCCGCAGCGCGTCACCGACCGGCCACACCAGGGCGCGATCGATCAGCCGGGTCAGCGCGGCGGTGACGGCGGTCTTGGTCGCGCGGTCCTTCAGGGCGTCGAGCAGGCCGGCCTTGGTGAGGGGCTCCGGGGCCGCCGGCGACCCCGAGGCCTCCCCGGCCTCCCCGGCCTCCGCGACGGCCAGGGCCTCGATGATCGCGAACTCCAGGGTCGTCAGCTCGTCCGCCGCGCGCAGGACCGACGCGCGCTGCTGCGCGCGGGTCGCCAGCACCGACATCGAACCGGGCAGGGGGACCGCCAGATCGGGCCGCAACTGCAGCAGCGACACCAGCTGGGAGTCGGTCCGCGCGCCGAGCCACTCGGCGAGAGAATCCGTCGCGATCATCCCATCCAGCGTACGGGGTGGGGGTCTGCGACGCCCCGCGCCGGCGAGATCGCCTGTCGGCGGACGCGCGCGCGAGCGGTCATGCCAGAATGAGCGTGTGGTGAACAAATCGAAGAAGCCCTATGTCGACAACGGCTGGCCGCAGGTCGGCGACGGCGAGCACGCCGTGACCGAACTCGCCGCCACCCGCGCGGGCAACCTGTCGCCGTTCGGCGAGGAGACCGAGTTCCCGGTGCCTGCCAGCACCCTGCCGTACGTGCACCCCCACACGATCATCAACAGGGTCTGAGCGCAGGCGAGTTCGGGTCCGCGGCCTCTTCGGTCCCGTCCATCAGCGACCGGATACTCGCGCCTTCGGTGCGTTGACTCCGGTCGCTGATCGACGGGACGGCCGCGCGCGGCCTCCTCGGGGTCTGCCCCGGGTGATCGGTCGGGTTGATGACCCTGGCGACCTCAGCGGTTCCACAGCGAGCACGCGAAAGGGGCCCGCACTCATCGAGTGCGGGCCCCTTTCGTGGCGTCTCAGGAGGGCAGCAGGCCCTTGTTCGCCTCGAAGAAGTTGATCACCGAGGGATCCAGCTGGGTTCCCTTGGAGGAGTTGAGGAAGTCGAGCGCCTGCTGCGGGACGGCGATGCCCTGCTGCTGCACGACGGCCAGGGCGCGGTCGACCGCGTTGAAGACTTCCTGGCTCGGGTCGACCTCGATCTTGGTCTCGATCGGCTGCCAGCCCGGGATGGGGCCCGACGGGACGTCGCGCTGCGACGGGGCGCTGCTCAGGCCCAGCTTGGCCGAGCAGGACGGCCACGCGCCCCAGCCCTGCGACGCGAGGACCTTCTCGGCGACCGCGATCTGCTGCTCGCGGGTGGCCTGGTTGGCCGACGCGGCGTACTGACCGCCGCCGTGGGCGTTCCAGGTCGAGGGGGAGAACTGCAGGCCACCCTGGAATCCGTTGCCCGTGTTGATGCCCCAGTTACCGCCGGCCTCACACTGAGCGAGTCGATCCCAGTCGGAGTCGGGTGCCGCGCTGGCGTTTCCGGCCAGGGCCACGCCCGCGGTGCCGAAGATGGCGCCGGTGACGGCTACCTTGGCGACGGTGCGGCCGGTGGAGGTCGGCTTGCGATGGCGTCCACTCATATCGGGTGTCTTCCTCTCGTACGCACCTGCATTCGGTCCGGACTGAGAGGTCGTCCAGTCCGCCTCCGCCCCTGATCCAGTCGGGGTCCGGTACCCGCGGGGCGAAGTTCGGTGCGGCGGGCCGGTGGTTCCGGGGGCTTGCCCCGGCTGTGACAAACGGTACGTCGCACGGCGTCGAATGTCACCATTTGATAACCGGCGTGTACGGGGTGGTCTCGGGGGCGTCTCAGGGTTGTCCCGGAGTGTCTGCCCAGCTAGTCGCGGTGCGTGGCGCGTGTGACAGCTGTACGCACACTTCGTGATCCGCTCGTGATGTGACGAGGATCACACTGAAGACTGTTCGGGGTCACGGCGGGGAACCCCTCAGCGGGCGCGCCTGCCCGACCACAGCGCGAACACGATCCCGAGCAGGAACCCCACCGGAGTCAGCATGGCGGTGATGTAGAGCCAGAGGCCCGGATCACCATCGGTGAAGATGTGTATCGCGAAGATGGCGACGATCGCGAGCAGCCCGATGCCGAACAGGGCCATGGCGACGTGCAGCAGGAGATCCGAGGAGCGGCGGCCGGAACCCTCGGGAGGGGTCGGCGCGGAAGGGTTCGTCACCGTTGCACCGTAAAACTGATGTGCTGGCGATATCGCCAGCGGGGTAGACTTCCGACTACATCGCGTCCTGCCTTGCTGTGGGGCGCGTTCTTTTAGGAACAGGTAGAAAGTTGCCCGAGCCGCAGGGGTTCCGGGTGCCGAACAACGAACGGGTGAGCGCAGTGCCGACCGGCAGGGTGAAGTGGTACGACGTCGAAAAGGGCTTCGGCTTCCTTTCCCAGGACGAGGGTGAGGACGTCTACGTCCGCTCGTCCGCGCTGCCCGAGGGCGTCGAGGGCCTCAAGCCCGGCCAGCGCGTCGAATTCGGCATGGCGGCGGGCCGTCGCGGCCCGCAGGCGCTGAACCTCAAGGTGCTCGAGACGCCGCCCTCGGTGCGCGCCAACCTGTCCGCGGCCCAGTCGGCCCGCAAGGAGGCCACCGGCCCCCGCAAGTCCCCCGACGAACTGCACGGCCTGGTCGAGGACATGATCACGCTGCTCGAGACCAAGGTCCAGCCCGACCTGCGCCGCGGCAAGTACCCGGACCGCAAACTGGCCCAGCGCATCTCGGAGGTCGTCCGCGCGGTCGCCCGCGAACTGGACAAGTAACCGGCCGCCCGGCCGACGAGAGCGGGGCCGGACACGTCGCCCGAGAGCGCGTGTCCGGCCCCGCTTTTCGTGTGGGTCCGGTGGAGGACGGCGTCGGCGCGTCTACCTCGGCGTCAGGATGGACCAGGCCGCGTGCGGGATGTAGGTCTCCTGGCCGGTGGTGGTGTCGCGCGCCAGGATCGGCAGCTGGACCTCGATGCCCGCCAGACGCAGGTCGGGCTCCGGCTGGGACTCGATGGTGAGCGAGCGGGCGGCCGGGTAGTCGACGAAGCTGAGGATGCGGTCGACCTGCTCGCCGTCGGGCCGCTGGTAGATCAGCTGGACCAGCCACGGGGAGTCGGCGATCTTGTCCGGCAGGGACAGCTGGACGGGGTAGCCCGAGCGCACGGTCAGCGGGGTGGTCTCGCCGTAGGTGCAGTCCTCCATGCGGACGGTGCAGTAGAGGAACGGGTCGACCGTGACGGTGGTGCCGTCGGCGTAGGCGGTGATCTGCGGGTGCCGCTCGGGTGCCCGGTGGATCGCGAAGGCGGTGATCGCCGCGGTCGCGCCCGCGACCACCAGCAGGGCGACCGCCGCCAGGATCAGGGCCGTGCGGGCATTGAGCTTGTTCACCAGATGGGGTCTCCTGTCCCTCGGCGGACCTCACCGTGCCCGGCGCGGTCTTGATGGGTTTTGGGTACTTCCTGCTCGGCGTGCTGCGGCCGGTTGCCGCCCAGCCCCGGCAGCAGCGAGTGGCCGCGATAGGTCAGGAAGGTCTGGGTGAATCCGGCGAGCAGCACGACGCTGATCACCGCGAAACCTTTCCAGTAGTCGGTGGGCAGGAGCACGCCCGCCGCGCCGCCGACCACCCAGCTCAGTTGCAGCACGGTCTCCGAACGGCCGAAACCGGACGCGATGGACTCCGGCGGCAGGTCGTCCTGGATGGAGGCGTCCAGCGAGACCTTGGCCAGCGCGCTCGCCCCGGCCGCCACCAGCGTGGCCACCGCGGCGCCGAGGAGGTTGCCGGTGAACACCGCGAGCAGCGCGACCACCGTGCACGCGCCCGTGCAGCCGAGCACGATCAGCGACGGCCTGCCGAGCGCGAGCCGGGCCCCGGTCGCGTTGCCCGCGAAGTTGCCGATGCCCGCCGCCGCGCCGACCACGCCGAGCATGGCGGCCTGCTGGGCGGGGCTGCCGCCGCTGCCCTTGGCGACGAAGGCGATGTAGAAGGTGAGGAAGCCGGTGAGCACCCGGATGGCGCCGTTGCCCCACAGGCCGGTCACCACGGCCCGGCCGAGGGGCTGCCGCCGTTTCCGGGCGGGCACCGCGGATTCCGCGCCCGGTGTGAGGACCTCGGTGCGCGCGTCGGCGCCGTGATAGGTCAGCGTCGCCTGCACCTCGCCCTCGGTGACCTCCACCCAGGACGGGATCCGCAGGCTCAGATACGTGCCCGCGCAGGCGATCAGGAACGCCAGCACCAGCGCGCCGGTCGATCCCGCTGCGAGCGCCGCGAGCGCCGCGAGCGCGCCCGCGCCGATGGTGCCGCCGACCAGGCCGAACACCGTCAGCCGGGAATTGGTGCGGACCAGGTCGATGCCCGGCGGCAGCACGCGCGGGGTGACCGCGCTCTTGAGCACGGAGAACGATTTGGAGCCGATCATCATGCACAGCGCGAGGGGATACAGCCCCCACGTGTCGAACTCGATGATCAGCAGCACCGCGAACACCGCGCGCACCGCGAAGGTGGTCGCCAGGGCGAGTCTGCGGCCGCGCTGCAACCGGTCGAGCAGCGGCCCGATGAGCGGGGCGATGACCGCGAACGGCGCGATGGTGATCAGCAGGTACAGCGCGACCTTGGTCTTGGACTCGGCGGTCGCGCTGGCGAAGAACAGGGTGTTGGCCAGGGCGACGGCGATCGCCGCGTCCAGCGCGAAGTTCGCCATGGTCGCGTAGGTGAGCGCGGTGAGCCCGGACTTGTCCGCGCCGTCGGCCTTCGCCGCGCGCTGGAAGGTCGCGATGCCGCGCTCGGTGAGTTCCCGGCTGCGCATGGCCGCGACCCGGGTGACGGTCAGTTTCCGCGGGACCCGCCTGCCCTCCGGCGGATCCGCCGGAGGCTCCGGCGCGGGCAGCGGCCGGGTGGCGGCAGGACCGTCCGCGCGCACCGGCTCGGTGGGCGGCGCCGGATCGGGCGGTGGCGTGCCACGGCGGCCGAGCCGGCGGTCGGGGGCCGGCCGCGGGAACACCTTGCGTGGCTGGGCCGACCCGCCGATGCGCTGGGTCGGCGGTTCGTCGCGGGGCGCGTGCCCCGGCGGGTACTGCCGGTAACCCGGATGCCGCGGATCCGCGGCGGTGCCGTCCCAGCGACCACGGTCGGGACCGGAGGGTTCGCGGGGCGTAGTCACAAGTCCAATTCTGGCGCATCCGGGCCGGTGGTGTTCATCCGCGGCCCCGCGGTGTCGGCCACAGAACCGGACAAGGCGGTCACTCGGGCAGGAAGCGGACCTCGAACAGGGTCGGCCAGTATTTGCCCGTGACCAGGAACCGGTCCGTGCCGGGGAGGTGGGCGATGCCGTTGAGGACGTCGGCGCGGGCCCGTTCGGCGGGCGTGAGCAGCCCGCGCGCGTCGATCACCGCCAGCACGCGCCCGGTCGCCGGGTCGATCCGCAGGATGTCGTCGGTGGGGTAGTTGTTGGCGTAGACCGTGCCGTCGGGCGCGCAGTCGAGCTCGTTGGGGTGCGGGTCCGGGTAGCCGCGCAGGCTCACCGTGCCCAGCGCGGCGAAGCTCACCCGGTCGCGGAACGTCAGGGTGCCGGAGCCGTCGCTCATGACCAGGCGATCGGGCTGGGCGCAGATCCCCCAGCCCTCGCCCACGTAGGGGACGCGGCCGCGCTCGGCGAGGGTCACCGGGTCGCGCGCGATGGCGAAGCCGTCCTGCCACGTGAGCTGCCACACGGTGTCGCCCGCGCGGGTGATGCCCTCGGCGAAGACCGGGGCGGGGATGTCGACGCGGGCGAGCTCGGCGCCGTCGGCCTGCGCGGCCGCCCGCGCGCTCGACTCGCCCCACATCCCGGTGCTCTCGTACCTGACCCCGTCGACCACCTCGAGGCCCTGGGTGAAGGCGCGCGGATCGTGCGGCGCGCGCGACACGACCTCCACTCTCCAGCGGGGCGCGGACACCTCCTGACCGCTGTCGCAGCCGCCCGTGACGAGCACCGCGGCCAGCGCCGTGACGGCCCACGAAGTCCGATTGCGCTTCATACGGCAAAATGTAGGCCGTGAGCGCAGTATCTTCCCCGGAGTCCGGCGTGCGTCCCGTTCTGGCCGATGCGGCCGACCTGGCCCGGCGTGCGCTCGTCGAGCTGGAACCAGAAGGCGTCGGCGCGCATCTCGGCGTCAGCGGCGAGGACGAATCCGCCGCGACGCACTGGTTCGAGACCACCCTGGCCGGCTACCACGGCTGGCAGTGGGCCGTCGTCGTCGCCGCGCCGCCCGGCGCCGAGCGGGCCACCGTGAGCGAGTCGGCGCTGTTACCCGGCCCCGACGCGCTGACCGCCCCCGACTTCCTGCCGTGGGAACAGCGGGTCCGCCCCGGCGACCTGTCGCCCGGCGACCTGCTCGCCCCGCCCGCCGACGATCCGCGCCTCGTCCCCGGCTACATCGCCACCGGCGACCCCGTCGTCGACGAGGTCTGCGAGGAGGTCGGCCTCGGCCGCAAGCAGGTCCTGAGCCTGGAGGGCCGCCTCGAGGCCGCCACCCGCTGGTACCTCGAATACGGCCCCGACACCGACATGGCCCGCGCCGCACCGTCCACCTGCGGACGCTGCGGCTTCTACCTCCCCCTCGCGGGCGCCCTGCGCGAGTCCTTCGGCGTCTGCGCCAACGCGATGGGCGCCGACGGCCACACCGTCCACGTCGAATACGGCTGCGGCGCCCACTCCGACGTCGTCGCCCCCTCCGGACAGGGTTCGCCGCGCTACGAGGCCTACGACGACGCCGCCGTCGAACTCGTCCCCGCCGAGGAACTGCGCGCACCCACCGGCGGCACCCAGGCGGATGCCGATACCGCCGCGCAGGGCGACGCCGCTGCTACTGCCGCGCAGGGCGACGCCGCCGCTGATACCGCTGCGCAGGGCGACGCCGCCGCTGATACCGCCGCGCAGGGCGACGCCACTGATGCTGCTGCGCAAGGCGACGCCGTCGGTGCTGCCGCGCCCGGCGATGCCGCTGATGCTGCCGCGCAAGGCGCTGCCGCGCCCGGCGATGTGGCTGATGCTGCCGCACAAGGCGATGTGGCGGATGACGCCGCGCAGGGCGATGTGCCCGATGCCGCCGAAGGTGTCGACAGTGCCGAGGCGGCGGCCCCTGTCGCCGAACGTGTCGCCGGTGAGGTCAGCGCCGCCGAGATCGCGGCGGCGGCCGCCGAGGCCGAGGCGGCCGCGGTGGCGGCGAGCGTGGTCGGGCAGGCGGCGGCCGAGGTGGCCGCGGCCGCCGTGGCCACGGCGGTGGAGCGTGGGGTGAATGTCGGTGCCGCGGTGCGGCTCGACTTCGCGGGCGCGCCGAACGCGGAGGCGGAGTCGGTCGCCGCGGCGGTCGTCGGGCACGCCGCCGAGCACGCCGTGGCGCAGGTCGCCGAGCTGGACGCGGACGTGATCGGGCTGCAGTCGAATCCGGTCGTCGGGCCGCAGGCCGCGGTGCCGCACGACGTGGTCACCGACGCCGCCGGTGAGGTGCTGCCGGAATCCGTGGTTGATCCGGCGGACGCCACGAACGGTGAGGCCGCGGGCGCCGGTGCGCCGCAGACCGTCGAACTCCCGCAGTCCGGCACGGCCGCCGACGAGACGGCGGAGGCGGTCGCGGCCGATCACGCGGCGGCCGAGCGCGCCGCCCTGGCCCAGGGCGCCGAGCCGGAATCGCCCGCCGAGGTCATCGCCGCCGAGGCGGACGCGCTGATCGCGTCCGGTGGCCTCGGCGAGGAGTCCCCGGGCAACGGTGACTCGTCGTCGGTGACCCGCTGAACGCACCGGCGGACCCGTTCGGCACGGCCGCGCTGCGGGCCGGTGTGCTCGCCGCGTGGCGCGACTCACCGACCCGGCTCCGCGAGGACAGCGCCACCGAGGCCGACCTGGTCGCCGCGGGTTACCGCGACCGCCTCCTCACCGAACTGGCACAGAACGCCGCCGACGCCGCCCAGACCGCGAACGTCCCCGGCGAACTGACGGTCCGCCTCGACGCCGACCGCCGCCTGCACGTCACCAACACCGGTGCGCCGCTGTCCCTCTCGGGCGTCCATGCCCTGACCGCGCTGCGCGCGTCCGCCAAGCCGCCCGCCGGATCCCCGGACCCCACCGGGAACCGATCGCCCCGCGACGACGCGCACGACCGCCCCCTGGCGAGCGCCGACCAGCCGCCGGCCGGCCTCAACCCCGTCGCGGAGTCACCGGGCGCGGACCCCGTCGACGTCGCGTCGCACGCGAACCCGGCCCCGGTCACCGGATCGGTAACCGGCGCGGGCCGGTTCGGCGCCGCGCCGCCCACCCACCAGGTCGGCCGCTTCGGCGTCGGTTTCACCGCGGTCCGGACCGTCGCCGACGAGATCGAGGTGCGGTCGACGACCGGCAGCATCCGGTTCTCCCGCGCCGCGACCGCGAACGCCCTGCACGAGGCAGGCATCGAACCCGGTGACCTGGACCCGCCGGTCCTCCGGCTGGCCTGGCCGGTGCCGACGACGCCGGTGGCGGGCGCCGACACGGAGGTGGTGCTGCACCTGCGGTCGGACGTCGACGCCGGCCGCCTGCTGGCAGGCATGCGCGCCGAGGCGCCGGACCTGCTGCTCGAACTGCCCGCGCTGCGCCGCATCCGCATCGAGGACGACGAATTCCGTTCCGGCGAATCGGCCTCCGCGCACGACGGCATCGGCGAGCTGCGGATCGTCCTGCCCGGCGGTGAGACCCGGACCTGGTGGCAGTTCCGCACCGGGCGCGCCCGGTGGCTGCTGCCCGTGCGTGACGGGCGTCCGCGGGCCGCGGCGCCGGATGTGCTGCGCGCACCGACCCGCTCGGACGAGGAGCTGTCCCTCCCCGCGCTGCTGGTCGCTGACCTGCCCATGCAACCCGACCGCCGCCGCCTGCTGCCCGGCGCGCGGCCCGCCGACATCGCCCGCGGTTACGCCGATTTCGCCCGCGCGCTGCCGCCTGCCGACCGCCTCGTGCTCGTCCCGGCGCCCGGCTTCGCCCGCAGCGAGACCGACGGCCTGCTCCGGGAGGCGGTCACGGCCGAACTGCGATCCGGCAGCTGGCTGCCCGTAGTGGGGGAGAAGGAGCCTGCCGCGCCCGCGCGCGCGAGCGCCTTCCCCGACCTCACCGCCGAACTGGGCGAGATCCTCGCCGATCTCACCGGACCGCTGGTGATCCCGGAGCTCTCGGGCCGCGCCCAGCTCGACCGGCTGTCGGTCCTCGACGTCCACCGGCTCGGTCCCGCGCGCCTGGCCGACATCACCGGCGGGATCGAGCGCCCGCCGCACTGGTGGCGCGCCTTCTATGCCGCGCTGGAGCCCTTCGTGCACGACACGCACACCGCGGAGGAACTGGGCGCCCTCGCCGTGCCGCTGGCCGACGGCCGCCTGGTGACCGGCCCGCGGACCGTCGTCCTCGACGACCAGCTGGGTGCCGCCGTGCCGGTGCGCTGGGCCCGCCTCGTGCATCCCGACGCCGCCCATCCGCTGCTCGGCAGGCTCGGCGCCCGCAGTGCCTCGGCGGTCGACCTGCTCGGCGACCCCGCCCTGCGCGACCTGCTCGACCACGATCCCGCCGATCCCGACACCGTCGCCGCGGTCCTGCACCTGGCCGCCCGGGTCCGGCGCGCCGAGGTGCCGGACTGGCTCGGGCTGCTCGAACTGCCCGACGACACGGGCGAGCCGCGCCCCGCCGACGAGCTGCTGCTCCCGGACGCCCCGCTGCGCGAGGTGCTGGCCGAGGACGCGCCGTTCGGCACGGTCGCGGCCGAACTGGTCGCCGAGCACGGCCCGGAGACCCTGCGCGCGATCGGCGTCGGCTGGGACTTCGCCGTGCTCACCGATCCCGAGCCGGTCGGTCCCGACCACGATCTCGACGACGAGGACGCCTGGTGGGGGAGCCTGGCCGAGGACCCGCGCGAGTTCGCCGCCGTCCGCGACCTCGACCTGGTCGACGAGGACCGCTGGCCCCTCGCGCTGCGCCACCTGCTCGACGGCGAACGCACCCGCCCCCTGCTGGCCGATCCCGACGGCTACACGGTCTGGTGGCTGCACCACCACGCCCACATCGACGGCATCGCGCTCGGCCACCTGCGCCACCCGGATGACACCGAGTTCGCCGGCCTGCTCACCCCGTTGCGGCTGCCCGGCGCGAGCCCCGCCGACCTCGACCTGCTTCGCCCGGTCCTCGTCGATCCGGCGACCATGACCCCGGCCCTGGCCGAGGAGCTGCTCGACGCGCTCGCCGACCCGGCGAAAGACCCCGCGCCGGAGGCGGTTTCCCGCGCCCATTCCCGTATCGCGGCCGCGTTCGCCGACGGAGCGCTCGAGGCGAGGGATCTGGCGCTGCCCGAGCAGGTGCGCGCGCTGTCGGGGGCGGTGGCGGACGCGGATCGCGCCCTCGTGCTCGACGAACCGTGGTTCGGTCTGGCGCTGGATCCCGCCGTGCTGGTGCCGGTCGACCCGGCGCATGCCGGGGGTCTGGCGACCCTGCTCGACCTGCCGACGGTCTCCGACGAGGTCGGCGCCGAGGTGCTGGGCGAGGGCCGCCCGGCCGACGTTTCCCGTGACCCGCTCGCGGTGGTGCTGCGCGGTCAGTGGGCGGCGGTCCGGCCGGTCGAGGCGCTGGTCGTGCACACGGACCTACGGGTCAGGCTGACCGGCGCGGTCGAGGAGACGGTGCGCGTGCCGTGGTGGTGGGTCGACGGCACGCTGCACCTGCAGGCCCCGCGCGGCTGAGCGCTATTCGGCCTGCGCGGCGATCATCTGCGCGAGCAGGTCGAGCTGGCCCTGCACCGCGGCGCTGTCGTCGTCGACGAGCCAGCGCAGCACGATGCCGTCGATGACGTTGAGGGTGAACCGGCTGAGCTCGCTCACCGGCGTCTTCCAGGTGGTGCCGGTGGCGTCACGGCAGTGGTCGATGACGTCGGCGACGGTGCTGTCGTTGAAGGTGTACTGCTCGCGCGCGATGGCGAGTTTGGCCGGGGTGTTGCTGCCCTCGCGCAGGGCGTAGGTGGTCGTCTCGTAGGTGAGCAGCTGCCGCTCGGGGGTGGATTCGATGTTGCGCCACATCAGATCGAGTGCGCGGCGGAGCAAATTGTGAAGAGATTCTTTTCCAGTCCCCGCCTCCTCCCACACTGTTTCGTTGGAGTCCACGGAATCGCGCAATTCCATCGACAGCGCTTTGACCAGCTCGGTCATCAGCGCGTCCTTGTTTTCGAAACAGTAATGCACCACACCCAGTGAGACGCCCGCCGCCTGCGCGACATCTCGGGTGGTCACGCCCGCCACGCCCTTTTTCTCGGCGAGACCGATCGCGGCTTCGATCAGGTGGGCTCGTCGTTCTTCGACGCTCAATCGGGAGGACACGTGTGCGAGTTAAGCGCCCGCGACGCCGGGGTGTCAATTCGCCGACCCGGAAATGGCTGCGCCACTTTCGTTTCAAATGCCGACTTGCGCACCTTTGTCACCGCGCCGGGCGCCGCGCCGCTGTATCAGGAAGATCGCCAGCCCGAGCCCGCCCACTACGAGCCCCATCAGGCACACCGGACGCGCGTCCGCCCAGCGGTCGCCGCCCGCCCACACGACGACCGTGGCGAGGAGCCAGAGCGCGGAGCCGATCGCGAGAACCGGCCGTGGATCGGTGAAGCGGGCGGGCAGTTCCGGCACCTCGGCGGCGGGCGAAGGGGCGTCCATACCCCAACACTAGCCGCCGCAAACCTCTCACTACGGATAAACCCGTCCACATGGGCGGACGTACCGTAAAGTTCTGCAGGTGACAATGCCTTCGGACGTCCGCGCACTGGCCGGTGATCTCTCACTGGCCGTCGTGCGGCTCACGCGCCATCTGCGGGGCCGCCGTGCGGATTCGCAGATCTCGCTGACCCAGCTGTCGGCTCTCGCCACGCTGGCCAGGGAGGGCGCGATGACTCCGGGGGCACTGGCGGGCAAGGAACGGGTGCAGCCGCCGTCGATGACGCGGGTCATCGCCTCGCTCAGCGACATGCGCCTCGTCGACCGCAGGCCGCATCCCACCGACGGCAGGCAGATCATCGTCTCGCTGTCCCCGGCGGGCCGGGCCGTCATCGCCGACGAGGCGCAGGCCAGGGAGGCGTGGATGACCGAACAGCTGGCCGGGCTCTCCGCCGAGGAGATCGAGCTGCTGACCCGGGCCGTCGCGATCATGAACCAGCTGGTGGCCGGCTCCGAGTGACCGGTCCGCCCGCCGATCAGGCTCGGTCGGCGGGCACCACTTCGTGACCCAGCGGGAACAGTGACAGCGGAATCAGTTTCAGGTTCGCCCACGCGAAGGGCAGCCCGATGATGGTCACCGCCAGCGCGAGACTGGTGGCGATGTGACCGAGCGCCAGCCAGATGCCTGCGACCACGAACCAGATGATGTTGCCGATCAGCGACGCGGCGCCCGCGCCCGGCTTGTCGACGACCGTCCGGCCGAACGGCCACAGCACGTAGCCCGCGATGCGGAACGAGGCGATGCCGAACGGGATGGTGATGATCAGGATGCAGCAGATCACCCCGGCGAGCAGGTAGCCCAGCGCCATCCAGAACCCGCACAGCACCACCCACAGCACGTTCAGGATCAGGTTGATCAGCTTCATGTCACCAGCATGCCAGCGATCGCGGTCCGACGCGCCGGGCCGCGGGCGGCACGCCGGTGCCGCGCCCGGCACACCGTCCGGTGCACCCACCCGGCAGGATGAATCGCGTGTCCGCCGTGTTCGATATCGATGACCCCGCCGACCCCCGCGTCGACGACTTCCGCGATCTGTCCAACGCCGATCGCAGGCCCGACCTCCCCGGCGGCAAGGGCCTGGTGATCGCGGAGGGCGTGGTCGTGGTGCAGCGGATGCTGACCTCGCGCTTCGCCCCCTCGGCCCTGCTCGGCACCGCCAAGCGCCACGAGCAGCTCGCCGCCGATCTCGCCGGTGTCGCCGCCCCCTACTACCGGGCGACGGCCGAGGTGATGGCGGCGATCGTCGGCTTCCACCTCAACCGCGGCGTGCTCGCGGTCGCGCACCGCCCGCCCGCGCTGAGCGCGGCCGAGGTGCTCGCGGACGCGCGCACGGTCGCCGTGCTCGAAGGGGTCAACGATCACGAGAACATCGGGTCGATGTTCCGCAACGCGGCGGGCCTCGGCGTGGACGCGGTGCTGTTCGGCGAGCGCTGCGCCGACCCGCTGTACCGGCGGGCGGTGCGCGTCTCGATGGGCCACGCGCTCCGGGTGCCCTTCGCCGAACTGCCGTCCTGGCCCGGCGGGCTCGACCTGCTGCGCGAGCGCGGCTTCCAGATCGCCGCGCTCACCCCGGATCCCGCCGCGCCGACTCTCGCGACCGCCCTGACCGGGGACCGGGTCGCGCTGCTGCTCGGCGCGGAGGGGCCCGGCCTGTCCGAGGCGGCCTTCGCGGCCGCCGACACCAAGGCCCGGATCCCCATGTCCGCGGGGACCGATTCGCTCAATGTCGCCACCGCCGCGGCGATGGCTTTCTATGAACGGGTGCGCTTGACATGACCTGCTCCTCCGACGGACCGTATCGCGCCGGACCCGACCAGACGCCCTGGGGCGCCGGGCTGACCGTGGTCGGCCTGGTGGCCGCGCTGACCGCGGTCGGCATCTTCGGATTCGGTTCGGCGCTGGCGTCGGTGCATCCGGTGGTCGCCGTGCTGGTGAACGTGGTCGCCGCCGTCGGCGTCGCGCCGACGGCCTGGCGCTGGCGGTTCACCCCCGTGGTGCGCTGGGTGGTCGCCGGGGCGGCGCTCGGCGTGCTGCTCGGCTGGTTCGCCCTGCTGGTCGGCGCGGCGGGCTGAATCCGCTCAGCGCACCCGATCCGCGCCGCGCCAGCGCGCGAACAAACCGCGCCCGCGCCGCGGGACGGACGCGCGCCCCGGCACCCCGGCGGGCTCCGGCGCGGGCGCCCGGCCTTTCGGATAGAGGGTGAATCCGCACACCCGGAGTTGTGCGGGCAGCGGCGAATCCGGGCCTTTCGCTGTGAGATAGCGGAAACCGAGCCATTGCTCGTTGGCGGCGTCCGCGAATTCCGGCGGATCGAACGGCAGCGACTGCGGGCGCGGCGGCTCGTCCCACGGCAGCGGATGTTCCCCGGCCCAGTACGGCCGCTCCCAGATCATCGGCAATCCCTCGTCGGACAGAATGTCGGTCCGGCTCGAACTGAAGGCCCGCCGGAATTCCCCGCGTTCCCAATGCGCGAAAGCGCCCCAGTGCCACGCGGTGTCGAAGGAGACCAGAAAGGTGTGTTCCGAGGCGAGCGGGCGCACCAGCAGATCCGGCAGGCGGGTGGGGTCGGCCAGGGCCGCCTCCGCGGTGCACACCACCGTCAGGCCGGGATAACACCCCAGGAATACCTCGTCGCGATCCGGGCCCGAACAACCGTCGAGGGTACCCACCGTGATCGGGCGCACATCGAAATCGGAATACAGTTCGGCGGCGAGGGCCGCCGCCGCGGCGGTGTCGGGTTCCGGGCGGCCCCGCAGCAGCGCCGCGGGGTCGGCGACGTCCGAGTACCAGAGCGTGGACGCCTTGGTGATCATCAGCTACACCTCCGGCTTCTGGCGGTGCGAAAAGCGCTCGCCGGGCACGGAAAGCAATCCGTGCCCGGCGAGAGGAACTCCGAGGATGGTCGCGCGCTCAGTGGCCCGAGCTGCGCACCCCCAGCAGAACGTCTTCCCACGAGGGCATCGGGGCCTTGCCGCGCTTGGGCCGGTTGGCCTTCGGCGCGGCGGGCTTCTCGACGGGCTGCGGCGGCTGCTCGGCCACCGGCTCGGTGACGCGCTTCTCCGGCACCCGCTTCTCCGGCGGCAGCACCGGCGCGGGGACCGGCGGCGCCGGAATCGCGGCCGCGGCACCACCGGCGGCCACCGCGCGCTGCTCGAAGTACTCGTCGAGCGACGGCTGCTGGACCTGGCGGGCCTGCGCGGGCTCCGGCTGCGGGGCCGGAGTGGGCGGCACGACCGGGGCCTCGGCGGCCGGGGTCGGCAGGATGCTCGCCAGCCCGCGCAGCGCGCGGCCGAAATCCGGATCGATCAGGTCGCGGGCCGGGTCGTCGAGCGGGGACACCGAGCCGCCGTGCGCGTCGGGCTGGTACCGCCAGTGCGCGGCGATCTCCGAGCGCCCGTTCTGCCACTGCAGCTGGGCGATCCAGAACCCCTTCTCGTCCTTCCAGGCGTCCCACTCGGCGTGTTCGAGGGTGTGCCCGCGCTCGGTGAACGCGGCGGTGACGACTTCGGACAGCGTCTCGATGGCGGGGCCGTCGGGACGGACCGGGTGCGCCTTCTGCGCGAGTTCGGCCGCGCGGGCGCGCTCGAGCAGCACCGGGTAGGCGAATCGTTCGACTTTGGAGGCGGGCATACCGGATTCGGCCGTGACCTGTTCGACGGACGCTCCGGCGCGGATACGGGCCTGGATATCGCGAGGACGCATAGTCGCTTCCATTTCGATCTCGATCTGGCCGAATCGGGCGAGGTCACCGCGCGCGGCGGCACGAAGCTTGTCGTCGCTGGGCAGCCGGAACTTCTGGCCGGACTCGGTGTCGACACACACGATGTGCGTGGAGTCGGGCGTCACCCCGATCACTCGAAGTTCACGCACCGTAACCTCCCTATCGCGTCGGCTTGCGACACCGCCCACTTTCTTAGACAGTAGTGCACATTACTTGGCCGCGGGAGCAGGACACGCAGGACCGAAATCGTCCGTACGGTCGGTTGCTCACGCTAGTCTGGTCAGCTTGCCCGACGAATACCGGTGCTGTACAGGGATTTTGACGAAAATCCAGACGACTGGACGGCGACGCGTCATCGATCCGGCATTGCGAATCTTGCGAAGGACACGCCGAGAAATTGCCATGCGCAATTGCCGACGACCATGGTCCGACCCGGCAGGTGGCCTGTTAGCCCACGGGTTGCGGCCGCCGCGGGACCGAACCACCACGGGCCGACCCCGAGGAGGCCCCGGCCACGAAGTGGCCGGTCGCGGCCGCCCCGACGAAAAACGGGGCCGGACACCGTGCCGAAGGCACAAGTCCGGCCCCGCTTTTCGTCGGGCCGAGAAGGGCGCGACTCGAGCGCGCCAGCGCTCCGATTACAGCTGCCCGACGACCCAATCGATGGCGCGGGTCAGCTGGGAGACGTCTTCCGGGTCGATAGCCGGGAACATGCCGATACGCAGCTGGTTGCGGCCGAGCTTGCGGTAGGGCTCGGTGTCGACGATGCCGTTGGCGCGCAGGATCTTCGCCACTTGGGCGGCGTCGACCGAATCGGCGAAGTCGATGGTGCCGACGACCTGCGAACGGTGCGCGGGGTCGACCACGTACGGGGTGGCGAATTCGCTCGATTCCGCCCACGAGTACAGCCGCGAGGACGAATCCAGGGTGCGCTTGACCGCCCAGTCCAGGCCGCCGTTGTTGTTCAGCCATTCGATCTGGTCGGCGAACAGCAGCAGGGTGGCGAGGGCGGGGGTGTTGTAGGTCTGGTCCTTGGTGCTGTTGTCGATGGCGACGGGCAGCGACAGGAATTCCGGGACCCAGCGGCCGGAGGCCTTGATCTCCTCGACGCGGGCCAGCGCGGCGGGCGACATGAGCGCGATCCACAGGCCGCCGTCGGCGGCGAAGCACTTCTGCGGCGCGAAGTAGTAGACGTCGGCGTCGGTGATGTTCACCGGAAGGCCGCCCGCGCCGGAGGTGGCGTCGATGGCGATGAGGGCGTTCTCCGAGCCGGCCGGGCGCTGCACGGGGATGGCGACGCCGGTCGAGGTCTCGTTGTGGGCCCAGCCGATGAGGTCGGCCGAGGGGTCCGCGACGGGCTCCGGCGCGCTGCCGGGCTCCGAGGAGATGACGATCGGGTCGCCGATGAAGGGGTTGCCCTTGGCGACCGAGGCGAACTTCGAGGAGAACTCGCCGTTGGTCAGGTGCAGCGAACGCTCACGGATGAGGCCGAAGGCGGCGGCGTCCCAGAACGCGGTGGTGCCACCGTTGCCGAGGACGACCTCGTAGCCGTCGGGCAGGGAGAACAGCTCGCGCAGGCCGTTGCGCACCCGGGCCACGACGTCCTTGACCGGCTTCTGGCGATGCGAGGTGCCGAACACCGAGGCGCCGACAGTCACCAGGGACTGCAGCTGCTCCGGGCGGACCTTGGACGGGCCGCAGCCGAACCGTCCGTCGGCGGGCTTGAGGTCGGCGGGAATGGTCGGGAACGCACTGGTCATGGCCGCAAGTTTATGGGCGGCCCGGTCGCCGCGTGTGCCCGGCCCCCGGCAGCGCGCGGGCGGGCGCGGCGCGGGGTGATTTCGGTAACTTCGCCTCCGGCCGCCATGACCGCCGATACGCTCTGCGCATGAGTCTCGTCTTGGCGGATCCGGGATGTACACCGGAATGGGGGGAAACACTGCGTGACCGTTGGTCGCGGGTGTGGCACGGCGCGGCGGTCCTCACCGCGCACGCGCGGCGCGAGTTGCTGATCCGGGGCAGGCCCGCGGAGGCGACGGTGCTGGCCGTGCGGCCGCTGCGCGGCAGGCCGGGTCAGCTGTTCACCGTGCGGGTGCGGGCGGAGGGCGAACTGCCCTACGACCTGCGGGTCGCGCAGCGGGTGCGGCCCGAGGAGCTCGAACACATGCTGCCGGGGGACACCATCGGCTGCCGGGTCGATCCCGGGGCGCCGGAGCGGGTGGTGCTGTTCGTTCCCGAGGCGGCCGAGCCGGTCCGCCGGGCCACCGCCAAGATCCTGGCGAGCGGGCGCCGGGCGGAGGCGACCGTGCTGGCGGTGGCGCCGATCGCGGCGGCCTATCCCGGCCGGGACGACCCGGTGCTGCGCATCGACCTGGAACTGCATGCCTGGGACGAGCCGCGGCCGTGGCGGGCGCGGCTGATCCAGCCGGTTCCGCTGGCCGCGGTGGGCAGCCTGGGGCTGGGGACGCGGCTGCCCGCGGCGTTCTTCACCGTCGACCGGGGCGAGTCGGTGGCCGTGGACTGGCAGGCCGCGATCGACGGCCGCCGCTAGCGGGGCGTCACAGGTGGACGAACTCGTAGCCCGCGGCGCGCAGGGCCGGTAGCGCGGCGGTCATGCCCGCCGCGGTGCCGGAGCGTGGGCGGTGGAAATGCGCGAGGACGATGCCGCCCGGCGCGGCCGCGCGCACCGCGGCCTGGACCAGCGCCGCGCTCGCGGTGGCGCCGGAGTCGGCGTTGACGGTGAACCCGAGCGGGGTCTCGCCGAGCTCGGTGACGATGGCGACGGCGACGTCGTCGTAGTGCGCGGTGCCCGCGCGGAAGAAGCGGGGCGCCCGGCCGGTGAGTTCGGTGAGCCGCTGGTGGTTGGCCCACACCTCGTCGGCGGCCTCCCATGCCGAGCCGGTGCCCGCGATGCCGTAGGCCGCGCGGCCGCGCACCGAGAGCGGTTTGTGCAGGTCGCCGTGGTTGGCGAGTTCGAAAAGCGGGTTCGCGCCCAGCCGCCGGGTGCGGTCGGGGTCGGCGTCGACCCAGCGTTTGTTCACGAACAGGGTCGCGGGGATCCGTTGCGCGACGAGCAGATCGAGCAGGGCCTGATCGACCTCGCTGTTGCCGGGGCCGCCGCAGGCGTCGAAGGTCAGCGCGACCTGTCTGCCGTTCGCCGCGAACGAGCTGACGATGCCCGGCATCTCGGTGCCCCACAGTCGCGGTGCCGCGTTCTGGTGCGCCGCGGCGACTCCGGCGGGGGAGACCGGCGGGGTGAGCACCGAGGACACCGGCGTCGCCACGCGCGGCGAGGTCGGCGGCAGGTCCGGGGTGGCCGCGGCCTGCTCGGAGAAGCGGCCGGTCACGCAGGTGACGGCCGCGCCCGCGGCCAGCGCGCCACCGAATCCCAGTACGCGGCGCCGCGAAAGACCGCTGCGGTCGGCCATCTGTCCCCCTCACGCCCACTATCGGACGTGATGTCTACCCGGTCCGGGTGACGCGCAGGTGTCCGCGCGCCGCCCGGCCGGTGAAGTTCCCCAGGTCAGCGAATTGTGTTCACTGTGTGCACGAAACGTGCCGCGACGCTCAGTGCGCGATGGCCGACCAGCCCGCGACCTCGTCGGGCTTGCGCGGGCCGGGGCCGGTGTAGATCGCGGCCGGGCGGACCAGCTTGCCCAGCTGCTTCTGCTCGAGGATGTGCGCGCACCAGCCCGCGGTGCGGCCGCAGGTGAACATGGCGGGCATCATGTGCGCCGGGACCTCGGCGAAGTCGAGGATGACCGCGGCCCAGAACTCGACGTTGGTCTCGATCGCCCGGTCGGGGCGGCGTTCGCGCAGTTCGGCCAGCGCGGCCTGCTCGAGCGCGGCCGCCACCTCGTAGCGCGGGGCGGCCAGGCGCTTCGCGGTGGCGCGCAGCACGCGGGCGCGCGGGTCCTCGGCCCGGTAGACCCGGTGGCCGAAGCCCATCAGCTTCTCCTTGCGGTCGAGGATGCCCTTGACCAGCGCGCGGGCGTCGCCGGTCTTCTCGACCTCCTCGATCATCGGCAGCACGCGGGCAGGCGCGCCGCCGTGCAGCGGGCCGGACATGGCGCCGATCGCGCCGGACAGCGACGCGGCCACGTCGGCGCCGGTGGAGGCGATGACGCGGGCGGTGAAGGTGGAGGCGTTCATGCCGTGCTCGGCCGCGGAGACCCAGTAGGCGTCGATGGCCTCGGTGTGGCGCGGGTCCGGGTCACCCTTCCAGCGGGTCATGAAGCGCTCGGTGACGGTGGTGCACTCGTCGATCTTCTTCTGCGGGACCGCGGGCTGGTAGATGCCGCGCGCGGACTGGGCCACGTAGGACAGCGCCATGACCGAGGCGCGGGCGAGGTTCTCCCTCGCCTCCTCGTCGTCGATGTCGAGCAGCGGCTGGTAGCCCCAGATCGGGGCGAGCATGGCCAGGCCGGCCTGCACGTCGACGCGCACGTCGCCGGTGTGCACGGGCAGCGGGAAGGGCTCGGCGGGCGGCAGGCCGCGGCCGAAGCTGCCGTCGACCAGCAGGGCCCACACATCGCCGAAGGTGACCCGGTTGGCGACCAGGTCCTCGATGTCGACGCCGCGATATCGGAGCGCGCCGCCGTCCTTGTCCGGCTCGGCGATGTCGGTGGTGAACGCCACCACACCTTCGAGGCCGCTCACGAAATCCTGGGGTACGGCAGTCATCGGTGACTCTCCCTCTGCTCAACAGGCGCGATCAGCGAAGCCGATCAGGGCAACCATAACTCCGTTCTACCCCGGAGTAACGTCTGAGCTATGCCTGAGGTGGACAGCGCGCGCCCCGTTTCTGCCGATCTCGCCGCGATGCGGGTGGACTACGCGGGGCCGGGGGGCGCCCTCGACGATCCGGACCTGGACGAGAGCTGGGTGGCGGGCGGCTGGGAGCCGCTGCTGCGCCGCTGGCTCGATCAGGCCGCCGCCGCGGGGGTGCCCGAGCCGAACGCCATCGTGCTGGCCACGGTCTCGCTGGCAGGCCCCGTGCCGCGCCCGGTCGCGCGCACCGTGCTGTGCAAGGGCCTCGCGCCCGAGGGCATCACCTTCTACACCAACTACGACTCGGCCAAGGGCGGTCAGCTCGCGGCCGACCCCTACGCGGCGGCCAGCTTCGTCTGGACCGCGCTCGGCAGGCAGGTGCATCTGCGCGGGATCACCGAACGGGTGCCCGCCGAGGTGACCGAGCGGTACTGGCAGGCCCGCCCCCGCGACGCCCGGCTGGGCGCCTGGGCCTCCCAGCAGTCCCGGCCCGTCGCCTCGCGCGCCGAACTGGACCGGGCGCTGGCCGAGACGACCGCCCGCTTCGCCGACGTCGACGACATCCCGGTGCCCCCGCACTGGGGCGGCTACCTGCTGCGCCCGGACGAGGTCGAGTTCTGGCAGGGCCGCCGCGGCAGGCTGCACAACCGCATCCGCGTCCGCCTCGCCGACGGCGAGCAGGTGGTCGACCGCCTCCAGCCCTAGGTGGCATTTGTCACTGCGGACAACCGTATTCACCGTCGGGCCCCGGGATTAGTCTCCGCACAGTGAGACTGCTCGCCGACACGGCACCCCTGCGACATCGCGACTACCGCAGGCTCTGGGTCACCAATATCGTCACCGTCGTCGGCGCCCAGCTGTCGGTGGTCGCGGTCCCGCAGCAGATCTTCCAGATCACCGGCAGTTCCGGCTACGTGGGCCTGGCCGGGGTGTTCGGTCTGGTGCCGCTGGTTGTGTTCGGCCTCTGGGGCGGGGCGATGGCCGACGTCATGGACAAGCGCGTGCTCATGATCGTCACCACCGCGGGCACCGCGCTGACGGCGGCCGCGTTCTGGGGGCAGGCGGCGCTCGGCCTGGACAACGTGTGGCTGGTGCTCGGGTTGTTCGCGGTCCAGCAGGCGTTCTTCGCGGTCAACCAGCCCACGCGCAGCGCCGCCATCGCCCGCCTGCTCCCGCCGGACGAGATCGCGGCGGCCAGCTCCCTGAGCATGACCGTGCAGAACGCGGGCATGATCGCGGGGCCGGTGCTGGCCGGCGTGCTCATCCCCGTTCTCGGCCTGCCGACCCTGTACCTGCTCGACGCGGTCGCCCTGATGCTGACCCTGTGGGCGGTGTGGATGCTGCCCGCGCTGCCGCCCACCGGGGAGGCGCGCCGTGCCGGGCTGAGCACTGTGGTCGACGGCTTCCGGTATCTGACGGGTCAGCGCATCCTGCTCGCGTCCTTCGTGGTCGACATCATCGCCATGGTGTTCGGCATGCCGCGGGCGCTGTTCCCGCAGATCGCGCACGAGACCTTCGGTGACCCCGCCGAGGGCGGCGTGGCGCTCGGGCTGCTGTTCGCGGCGATCTCGGCGGGCGCGGTGCTCGGTGGCGTCTTCTCCGGCTGGGTGCCGCGCATCCGCAGGCAGGGCCTCGCCGTGATCTGGTGCATCGTGGCCTGGGGGCTGGCGATGGTCGGTTTCGGGGTCGCGGTCGGGCTGGCGGGCCACTGGTTCGGGCTCGGGGTGTGGCTGTGGATCGCGGTCGCGTTCCTCGCCTTCGGCGGCGCGGTCGACATGATCTCGGCGGCGCTGCGCACGGCGATGCTGCTCAACGTCTCCACCGACGAGATGCGCGGGCGGCTGCAAGGGGTCTTCATCGTCGTCGTCGCAGGTGGGCCGCGCATCGGTGATGTTGCCCACGGTTTCGCCGCGGCGAGCCTGGGTACCGCGGTAGCGGCGGCCGGTGGCGGGGTGCTTGTGGTCGTCGGGGTGGTGCTCGCGGCCCTGGCCTTCCCCGCGTTCGTCCGTTACCGGGTGGGCAGGGCGCGTGTCGATGTGGTGACCAGTTGAGCTGTACCGCAACGATTTACCGTCCGGTAGGGGCGCTTTCGGGCAACGTTTCCCGCGGTGTGCAGGGCGGTGCGGCCCCGCGGGCCCTCCGGGCGCCGCCGACCTCACCGCGCACGGTGCCGATTGTGAGAACACCGCAGGACAACCCTGATTGCACCTTCGGCTCGGACAAGAGTTAGCGTTACACCCAAGCGCACCGGTGCTGACCGCAATCGGTGTCAACGGTTCGGCGCCGGGGCTCAGGGCCCGGCGAGAATCTCAACTAGCCTGAGAGGGATCCTTCCGTGCCCGCTGAGAACATCACCGACGTCGCCGACGCCAAGGCGGTACTGCAGTACCCCGGTGGCGAGTTCCCCATCTCGGTCACTCCGGCCGCCGAGGGCAACAACGGGCTCGACCTGGGCAAGCTGCTGGCCAGCACCGGGTACGTGACCTACGACCCGGGCTTCATGAACACCGCCTCCACCAAGTCGGCGATCACCTACATCGACGGTGAGGCCGGGATCCTGCGTTACCGCGGTTACCCGATCGACCAGCTGGCCAGCTCCTCGACCTTCATCGAGGTCAGCTACCTGCTCATCTACGGCGAGCTGCCGACCCAGGCCCAGCTCGACGACTTCACCGACCGCATCCGCCGCCACACGCTGCTGCACGAGGACCTCAAGCGGTTCTTCGACGGGTTCCCGCGCAACGCGCACCCGATGCCGGTGCTGTCCTCGGCGGTCAACGCGCTGTCGGCCTACTACCAGGACTCGCTGGACCCGCGCGACCCCGAGCAGGTCGAGCTGTCCACCATCCGCCTGCTGGCCAAGCTGCCCACCATCGCGGCCTACTCCTACAAGAAGTCGGTCGGCCAGCCGTTCCTCTACCCCGACAACTCGCTGTCGCTGGTCGAGAACTTCCTGCGCATGACCTTCGGCTTCCCGGCCGAGCCGTACGAGGTCGACCCCGAGGTCGCCGCCGCGCTCGACATGCTGCTGATCCTGCACGCCGACCACGAGCAGAACTGCTCCACCTCGACCGTGCGCCTGGTCGGCTCCTCCGACGCCAACCTGTTCACCTCGGTCTCCGGCGGCATCAACGCCCTGTGGGGCCCGCTGCACGGCGGCGCGAACCAGGCCGTGCTCGAGATGCTCGACGACATCAAGGCCCAGGGCGGCGACGTCAAGGAGTTCATCCGCAAGGTCAAGAACAAGGAAGACGGCGTGAAGCTCATGGGCTTCGGGCACCGCGTCTACCGCAACTACGACCCGCGCGCGACCATCGTCAAGAAGACCGCCGATCAGATCCTGTCCAAGATCGGCGGCGACGACCAGCTCCTCGACATCGCCAAGGCGCTCGAAGAGGCCGCCCTCACCGACGACTACTTCGTCTCGCGCCGCCTGTACCCGAACGTCGACTTCTACACCGGCGTCATCTACCGGGCCATGGGCTTCCCGACCCGCATGTTCACCGTGCTCTTCGCCATGGGCCGCCTGCCGGGCTGGATCGCCCACTGGCGGGAGATGCACTCCGAGCCGCTGAAGATCGGCCGTCCGCGCCAGATCTACACCGGTTACGGCGAGCGCGCGTACCGCGACATCGACAACCGATAGGGTCTGAGGCGGCATCGGCGCCACGGGGTCACCTGCGGCGCCCGCCACATCGGATTCACACAGCAATCGATAGGGGACTCACCGCATGACCAAGCCGGAGATCGAATTCCAGGAGGGCCCCGCGCCCGCCGAGCTCGTGATCAAGGATCTCGTCGAGGGTGACGGCAAGGAAGCGGTGCCGGGCGGCACCGTCGAGGTGCACTACGTCGGCGTCGAGTTCGACTCGGGCGAGCAGTTCGACTCCTCCTGGGACCGTGGCGAGTCGATCACCTTCCCGCTGCGCGGCCTGATCCAGGGCTGGCAGGACGGTATCCCGGGCATGAAGGTCGGCGGCCGCCGCCAGCTGACCATCCCGCCGGAGCTGGCCTACGGCCCCGCGGGCGCGGGCCACCACCTGTCCGGCAAGACCCTGGTCTTCGTGATCGACCTGCTCAACGCGAACTGATCCGCACGCGACCGCGGCCCGTGTCCCCATCGGGGGACACGGGCCGCGTCGCGTCGTGAGCGATTCCTCGGCCCGTCCTTCGGGGCCGGTGCCGGCGCGTGCGCAGCTGGGCGCGGCCTACTTCGTGACCGGCGTGTCCAGCTTCTCGGCCAGCCACTTCCCGTCGACGAGCCGCATCGTCGTGGTGATGGTCAGCCGGGTGGACTGGGGCGCGGACGCGGCGTTGTTCGTGCGGACCTGGGCGAAGATCGACAGTATGTCGATCTTGTCGCCGTCGCCGGACCGGTACAGGCATTCGAGGTCCTCCACGTGGGAGGTGACCTGCGATTGCTTCATGACCTGCTCGAGGCTGTCGTAGGTCGTCTCGAACTGGCGGCGGAGTTCGCCGGTGCTCCGATCGACGACCGACGCTTCGAAGCCGCTCAGATCGTGATAGTCGTAGGTCGACATGGCGGTGGTGAGCTCGCACGCCGCCTGCCGGGCCGCGTCCCGCGCGGCGTCCCGCGCCACGGACGGATGCTCGGGCGCGGGCGGCTCGTCGGTCAGCAGCAGCGCGCCTGCGGTGACCCAGCCGGCCACCGCCACGAGGATGGCGACGATCGCGAGGACCGGCCAGACCGCCCCGCGACGCCGGGGCACGTCCGGATGCGGCGCGGCGCCGTAGGCGGCAGGGGGGAAGCCCGGCGGCGGCGCGCCCGCGGCGGCAGGCCGGTCCGCATAGCCGGGCGGGGCGGGGTGGTAGCCCGGCGCCGGCGCGTGGCCGATCGGGGCGGCCGGATATCCGGTCCCGGCTGCCGGGTGACTCCCGGCGGGTGCCGGGTGACTCGTGCCGGCGGGGAAACTCGGGGCGGCGGGGAAACTCGGGGCGGGCGGCGGCGGTTGCCCCGCGTCGGCCGGGTGACCCGCCGCCGAGGCCGGACCGCCCGGGACCGGATGACCCTGTGGCGGAAGATGTCCCGGCGGCGCGGCGGGTGCCGGTGTCGCCCCCTGCGCCGCGGGCTCGCCGGGCCGCGGCTGATTCGGATCGGTCATCGACGATCCCCCCTCTCGCCGACCACCCTAGTGCAGAACGGCTTTCACTCCCGCACGACCTCGACCGGGTCGGTGAGGGCGAGGGCGAAGGCGGAGTTCTGGGCGGCGCCGCGGGCGGGGAGGGCGGCCAGGGCCTTGTCGGTCTGGGTGCCGAGGTTGCCGACGATGTTCTGCATGGCGCCGACGCCCGCGGTCAGCTGCTCCATCGCCGAGACCAGTTGGGCGCCGCCCTGTTCGGCGAGGGTGGGCAGGCCCTTGGCCAGTTCGGCGCCCTGGGCGAGCTGATCGCGGGCGCCCTCCAGCCGTCCGACGACGGTGCGCAGCAGCGTGCCGAGGTCGGTGTTCGGGTCGACGGCGGCGCCGGTCAGCGCGCCGAGCCCGGCCAGCTGGCTGCCCGCCTGGCCCGATACCGAGCGCAGGGACTCGAGCTTGGTGATGATGTCGGCCAGCGCCGGATCGCCGGCGAACGGCAGCCCGCGCAGCAGCGGGAGGATCTGGTCGAGCCCGGTGCTCAGCGTGCCCGCGGTCTGCTCGACCTGCGCGATGGTCAGCCCGGTCGCGCCGAGGGCGTCGGCCAGTTGGCTCGCCTGCTTCGAGGCGCCGTCGACGGTCTGGTTGAGCAGATCGATGGCCGAGGTGAGCTGTCCGGCGCCCTGTTTCGCGAAGTCGAGGAAGCCGAGCATCTGCTGGGCGCCCCCGCCGAACTGGGCAGCGCCGTCGGCCGCCGCGGTCACGCCCGCGTTGAGCAGCTGGGTGGTGAATTGGACCGAGGTCATCTGGTTGCGGGCCTGTGCCACGGCCGCCAGCGCCGCGTCGACACCGGCCGCGCCGATGCGGTGGGTGACCGCGTCCACCGCACCGTCCACGACGGCCCGGTCCGCGCCGTCGTGCGTGGTGACGGTGACCTTGGCACGCTTCGGATCGGGCGAGGCCAGCGTCGACATCGAGGAGGTCAGGTCGGCGGGCAGGGTGATGACGGCGGCGAAGTCGTCGGCGTCCACCTCGCCCGGTTTCGCGATCGTCCACTCGTAGCCGCCCGCGTCGGCCACGGCCTTGGCCACGCGTTCACCGGTCGGGCCGGTGTCGGCGTTGACCAGCGCCATGCCGGTCGGGGCGGTCGCCGAGGACCCGGAACAGGCGCTGATCCCGATCCCGGTGACGGCGAGGACGGCGGTAGCGAGACTCACCCAGCGGGCACGATGTCCGATCACGGCGCCGACGCTATCGGCCGAGTTCCCGCCGGGTCGTGGGAGATGTCTGAGAGTTCGGTGAGGATGCGCGCGGCGGGCGAGACGATCCCGCGTGCGCGCGGGAGATAGCCCGCGGGCAGGAGCGGCAAACCCGGGGCGGTATGTCTTATGTCACAACGACTTCCGTGACCGCCCACGGGTTCGGTACAAATCTCGAGTCAATCGACGTCGATTCGGCTCGAGTCATCCGGGGGTATTCGGGGATGCACCGGGGGGCATCGGGAGGGAGTTCTCGAAAATGTTCCATCACACCATCACTCGCGGCGCGCGCCGCGCGCTCGTCGCCGCGCTGCCGCTGGCCGTGGCGACCTCGCTGGTGACCGCGGGCACCGCGGTCGCCGACCCGGCCACCGAGCGCGCCGCCCAGGTCGCCACCGGCCTGTCCAGCGCGGGTGCCGCCGACGGCGTCGACTTCCGCACCGTCGTCGCGCCGGACCTGCGCAGCATCACCGCCACCCTGGACAACGGCCACTTCGTGGTCACCCCGGACGCGGTCACCGTCGTCTCGGCCACCGGCGCCACCGTCGGCGAGGTCCCGCTGAAGCTGAACACCGTCGGCGGCAACGCGATCGCCGTCGCCTCGGTGGTCTCCGCCGACGGCCGCACCCTGCAGATGGTGCCCGCGCTGTCCAGCGACACCGGCGCCGAGCTGAAGGACATCGCCACCAACCCCGAGGCCGCCAACCACGACCCGGTCCAGAACGGCGCCGCCGCGGGCGCGACCATCGGCGCCATCGCCGCCGCGATCCTGTGCGTGCCCGCCCTGGCCGCCTTCATCGTCGGCTACGTGTTCTGCGCCATCCCGTCGGTCATCTCCACCGCCCTCACCGGCGCCGTGATCGGCGCGGTCATCGGCCTGGTCATCCCGGAGTCGGTCCCGCAGGTCCTGCCCTGACCCAGGCAGATACGCGGCGCGAGCCCCGGACCCCGCGCGGGTCCGGGGCTCGCCCGTCTCTACCGGGCCGGGCGGATCGGCAGGTCCAGCACGAGGCGGGCGCCGCCGAGGGCGCTGTCCTCGAAGTAGGCGCGCCCGCCGTGTAACTGGGCCTGCTGGGCGACCAGCGCGAGGCCGAGCCCGGAACCGCCCTTCGCGGCGTTGCTGCCGCGGGCGAAACGCGCGAACACCGCGTCGCGTTCGGCGGACGGCACCCCGGTGCCGTTGTCGTCGACCGCGACCACGATCCGTTCGGCGCCCGGGACGCGATGCGCCGACACGACCGCCTCGGTCGCCCCGCCGTGCCGGACCGAGTTGGTCAGCGCGTTGTCCACCGCGAGGCGCAGCCCGGCGGGCAGCCCGCGGGTCACCAGGTGCGAGTCGGTGTCGATGCGGACCTTCAGGCCCGGATGGTGGCGCATGGCGTCATGGGCGGCCTGATCGCACAGCTCCGCCACATCCGTCGCGACATGGTCGGCCTCGGCGGTCAGATCGCCGCGCGCCAGGCGCTCCAGCGCGCCGAGGGTGGTCTCCACCCGGGTCTCGCTGCGGGCCAGGTCGGCCAGGATCTCGCGGCGCTGATCCTCGGTGAGATCCAGGGTGCGCAGCACCTCGAGATCGGTGCGCATCGCGGTCAGCGGCGTGCGCAGCTCGTGCGCCGACACCGCGGCGAAGTCGCGCGCGGTCTCCAACGCGGCCGCGGTCTCCGCCTGGGCCTGATCGACCCGGGCGAGCATCGTGTTCACGGCGTCGGCCAGCTTCTCGGCCTCGTCCACCCCGGAACCGTCCACCGGCCGGGCCGGATTGTCCGGGTCGGGGAACGCGCTGCGCGAGGACACCTGACGGGTCAGCGACACGATCGGGCGCACCGCGCGCCCCGCGAACAACCAGCCGAGCGCGGCCGCCGCCGCCACCGCGACGAACGCGCCGAACAACACCCACTGCTGCTGCTCGTCGGTCGCCCTGGCCGCCCCGGCCGCCGGGATCCCGAGGGCGACCGTGCGCCCCTCGGGCTGATTCTCGGTGGTCGTGAGCACCCGATACGGCTGATCGCCCACGGCGACCGTCTGCGAACCCGGCGGCAGATCGGGCAATTGGGTCGGGCTCGACGCGGTCACCGCGCCGTTGTCGCGCACGGTCAGCGCGATGGAATTCTGCAACCCGGTGAGATTGACGAACCCGGTCGCCAGCACCGGCTCGATCAGCACGATGCGCGACGCGATCTGCAACTGCTGATCGGCCTGCGAGATGTTGTTGCGCTCGATGGCGCGGAAACTGGCGAACGCCGCGATGGTGACAACGACGATGGCGCCCGCCGCGGCCGCCGCCGCCACACGGGTCCGGAGCGAAAACGACCGCCGCCGACGGGGTTTCGTTCGCCGGAGTCTCACTTCGCCTCGCGCAGCACGAATCCGACGCCTCGGATGGTATGCAACAGCCGCGGCGTACCCTCGGTCTCCAATTTCCGCCGGAGATATCCCACGAAAACGTCCACGACATTGGTATCGGCCACGAAGTCGTAACCCCACACCAATTCCAGCAGCCGCTCCCGGCTCAGCACCACACCCGCATTCCGCGCCAGCGTGGAGAGCAATTCGAATTCCCTTTTGGTCAGGTCGATTTCGCGCCCGTGCAGCAGCGCCCGATACCCGGCCACATCCACCTGCAGCGGCCCCACGGTGATCGTGCCCGGCGCGACCGGCACCCCCGCGTCCGAACGGCGGCGCAGCAGCGCGCGGATCCGGGCGACCAGCTCGGCCAACTCGAAAGGCTTCACCAGGTAGTCGTCGGCACCGGACTCCAGCCCCGCGATCCGGTCGTCCACCGACGCGCGGGCACTCAGCACGCAGATCGGGACGTCGTTACCCATGGCCCGCAGCGCGGTGACCACACCCGCGCCGTCCAGCACCGGCATGTTCATGTCGAGCACCACCGCGTCCGGATGATGCTCGGTGACGCTGCGCAGCGCCGCCGCCCCGTCCCGGGCCACATCCACATCGAAACCCGACAGCCGCAGCCCGCGCTGGACGGAGGCGAGCACGTCCTCGTCGTCATCGACCACCAGAACCTTCGGCGCACGTTCGGTCACCGGACCATTATGAGGTGTGTCTGTGGGACGGCCGCGACGCTCGCTTCGCTCGCGGGCCTGCTCGGGGTCGGCCGGGGGTGGTTGCGGTGTGGAGTGGTCTCTTGTGGACAGGTCCGCCGGTGGTGGTTGCCCTGGTTTCAGGGCCGGACGACAGTCCGACAGATGGTTCAGACCGCGGGTTCGGACTGGTCGGGGGCGGGCGGTGGGGTGGGGGCGCCGAGAGGGGGATTGGCGAGGATGCGGTCGGCGAGGGCCGTGAGGACGGCGGGGTCCTCGATGGTGGCGGGGGGCTCCACGTGTTCGCCCGCGGTGAGCTGGCGGATGGTCTTGCGCAGGATCTTGCCGGAGCGGGTCTTGGGCAGGCCGGTGACGACGACGGCGTCGTACAGGGTGGCGATGGCGCCGATCTGGGCGCGCACCCGCTCGGCGAGTTCGGCGCGCAGGACGTCGGGGTCGACGTCTACGCCCTGCTTGAGCACGACGTAGGCCAGCGGCAGATGTCCCTTGAGCTCGTCCGGAACGCCGATCACCGCGCACTCGGCCACGGCCGGATGCCCGGAGATCGCCGCTTCGATGCTGCCCGCGGACAGGCGGTGCCCGGCCATGTTGATCACATCGTCGCTGCGGCCGAGGACGTAGAGGTAGCCGTCCTCGTCGAAATGCCCGGAGTCGCCGGTCAGGTAGTGCCCGGGGAACGCCGACAGGTACGAGCGCACGAACCGCTCGCGGTCGCGCCACAGGCCGGTCAGCGTGCCGGGCGGCAGGGGGAGGCCGATCACGATGTTGCCCTCGGTGCCCGCGGCCACCGGGTTGCCGTTGGCGTCGAGCACCCGCAGCCGGTATCCGGGGACCGGCACGCACGACGAGCCCGGCTTCACGGGCAGTTCCTGCAGGCCGAGGGGGTCGGCGCAGATCGGCCAGCCGGTCTCGGTCTGCCACCAGTGGTCGACAACGGGCGTGTCGGGATGGTCGGCGAGCAGGGTGTCGCTGGCCCATTCGAAGGTGGCCGGGTCCAGCCGCTCCCCGGCGCAGAACAGCGCGCGCAGCCCGGACAGGTCGTGGCGGCGGGCCAAGGCGGCCTCCGGATCGGCCCGGCGGATGGCGCGCAGCGCGGTCGGCGCCGTGAACAGGACCCGGACGTTGTTCTCCTCGACGACCCGCCAGAACACGCCCGCGTCCGGCGTGCCGACCGGTTTGCCCTCGTAGAGCACCGTCGTCGCGCCGACGAGCAGCGGCGCGTAGACGATGTAGGAGTGGCCGACCACCCAGCCGACGTCGGAGGCGGCCCACATGACCTGACCCGGTCCGACGTCGTAGATGTTGCGCATCGACCAGGCCAGCGCCACCGCGTGCCCGCCGTTGTCGCGGACGACGCCCTTGGGCTTCCCGGTGGTGCCGGAGGTGTAGAGGATGTAGAGCGGATCGGTCGCCGCGACCGGCACCGGCTCGGTGGCCGGCGCGTCGCGGACCGCGTCGTCCCAGTCCAGCCAGCGCGCGGCCACGGTCTGCTCGGAGGACGGCAGCACGTCGGTGGCGGGCTGGGGCGCGGGGAAATCGATGGTGGGGAACTGGGGACGCTGCTTGACCAGCACGGTGCGGACCGAGGCGGTGGTCGTCAGGTCCAGCGCGGCCAGCACGATCGGCGGGTAGTCGATCTGCCGGCCGGGTTCGAGTCCGCCGGACGCGGTGATGACCAGGACCGGTTCGGCGTCGTCGATCCGGGCGGCGAGTTCGGGCGCGGCGAACCCGCCGAACACCACCGAGTGCACCGCGCCGATGCGCGCGCACGCCAGCATCGCGATCACCGATTCCGGAATCATCGGCAGATAGATCACGACCCGGTCGCCCGCCCGCACGCCCAATTCGCGCATGGCTCCGGCGAAGTGGGAGACGGCGTCGAGAAGTTCGGCGTAGGTGTAGACGGCACGTGAATCCGTCATAGCGGACTCATATATGAGCGCAGCCTGATCGGCGCGCCCGCCCTCGGTGAGAGTTCCGCCACGTACGTGCCGATCGAGTGCGTTGGCACACGTGTTCAGCCTGCCGTCGGGAAACCAGCGGGCCAGCTGCTTGTCGGCCGTGTCGACGATCTGCTCGGGCGCGAGCACCCATTCGATCTCCTGAGCAGCGCGTGACCAGAACTCGGCAGGGTCGACCAGGCTGGTCTGATAGACCGGCCGGTACTCGTGCTTCACGTCCAACCCCGTGACTCCCTAGCCTCGCCTCGTTGCCCGCTCGATAGATCGTGATGATTGTGGCAGACTTCACGCGACACTCGACGGGGTGCCGCGACCTTTGGTTTTGCCTGGAACAGGCAGGTCATCGCGCGGACCTTTGCCGGGGGTCTGCCAAGAAGTTATTGATCCGTTAGAATCTGATGTCACTTATTCGGGCAGTCGTAGACGCAATTTCTCGGCCAGCCGCAGTTCTCGGCCAGCTCCGCCTGGCGAGCCGACATGCGCCCGCTGCGCATGTGGAGCCGCTGATGGCGCTTGGTAGAGGCCAGTTTGGAAAGTGAGTGGGAGATGCGTGACGCCGCTAGGTCCGGCAGCAAGCGCTGGGCGCTCGGCAACTGGGACCTGCGATGGAAGGTTACGGCCGTGCTGGCCGTGCCGCTCGCGGTCGCGGTCGGGCTCGGCGTGTCGAGGATTACCTCGGAGTTCTCCGAGGCCAACCGCCTGTCGGAGATCAGCGAGCAGGTCGACGCCCTGCCCGCGGTCACCTCGCTGAGCGCCGTCTCGGCGCGTGTCGCCGGTGGCCAGATGGTCCAGGTCGGGCCGATGACCATGGTCACCGACCAGGACCTCGCCGACCTCGACGGCGCGATCGCCGCGGCCGAGGCCAAGCTGGGCAGCCTGTCCCCGCATCCGGAGTCGCACGCCGCCTTCGAGGCGATGATCGGCCAGGCCAAGAACGTGCGGGCGCAGGGCAAGGCGCCGACCTCGGCGCCCGAGACGGCGCTGGCCGGCGTCGAGCAGGTCCGCAAGAACAGCGTCTCGGTGGTGGAGAGCACCGTCGCCCAGGTCAGCAACCCGGTCATGGACGCGGCCAAGCTGCGCCTGGTCGACTCGCTGAACACCCGCGCCGTGCTGGTCGGCGAGCTGGCAGGCATGGCCGAGCTCACCCGCAACCCGCAGGCGGGCCTGAGCCGCTACCTCACCGCCGTGAGCACCGAGCAGCACATGCTCGGCGTGCTCGCCAACCGCTTCCCGCAGGGTGACCAGGTCATCGCCAACCTGCGCGCCGAGGCCGACAAGCGCCAGTCGCTGCTGTCTCCCGAGGAGCTCAAGGCGGGCAAGCTGCCCGTCGGCGACATGAAGAACTCGCTGGTGGCCAGCCTCACGTCCTACGCGGGCGTCGTCGACCAGGCCACCTCCGACATCGAGGCCCAGATGGAGGACCTGACCACCACGGCCTCCACCGGTGCCTGGACCTACACCGCGGTCGTCATCGCGACCATCCTCGCCGCGCTGCTGCTGGCCGTGTTCGTGGCCCGCTCGATGATCGTGCCGCTGCACCGCCTGCGTCTGTCGGCGCTGCGCGTGGCCGAGTCCGACCTGCCGCACGAGGTCGCCCAGCTCCGTAACGGCGCCGCCCCCGAGGACGTGCCGCTCGAGCCGATGCCGGTCCGCTCCGACGAGGAGATCGGTCAGCTGGCCCGCGCCATCGACGACATCCACGGTCAGGCGCTGCGCCTCGCGAGCGATCAGGCGCAGATGCGTTCCCAGGTCAACGACATGTTCGAGACCCTGGCGCGCCGCTCCAAGTCGCTGGTCGACCACCAGCTCACGCTCATCGAGGCGATGGAGTACGACGAGAAGGACCCGCGCCTGCTCGAGAACCTCTTCCGCCTCGACCACCTGGCCGCCCGCATGCGGCGTAACGGCGACAACCTGCTGATTCTGGCCGGTACCAAGCAGCGCCGGACCAAGTCCGCGCCGGTCGAGATCGCCGACGTGCTGCGCGCCGCCATCTCCGAGGTGGAGGACTACGAGCGCGTCAAGCTGGGTGCCACCCCGCGCGGCTCGCTGGTCGAGCCCGCCGCCTCCGACCTCGCGCACCTGTTCGCCGAGCTCCTCGACAACGCGCTGCGCGCCTCGCCGCCGGAGACCGACGTCAAGTTCACCTTCGCCCAGGCGCACGACCAGGGCCTGCTGATCGAGGTCGCCGACCGCGGTATCGGCATGCCGCCCGCGGAGATGTCGGAGATCAACCGCAGGCTCGAGCAGACCGCCGAGCCCGGCCCGGACACCGCCCGCCACATGGGCCTGTTCGTGGTCGGCCGCCTCGCCGATCGCCACGGCCTGACCGTGCGGCTGCGCCCGACCTTCGACACCGCCCGCGATCCCGGCGTCACGGTCACCGTGCACGTGCCGGTCGGCCTGATCGTCAGCGGCGGCAACGGCCCGGTCATCGCGCCGGTGCAGCCCTCGCCGTCCCAGCCGCAGCGCCCCGAACAGCAGCAGCGCCCGCAGGCGCCGCAGCAGCCGCAGCCGAGCACCATGCAGACCCGCGGGGTCACCCGCACCCCCGGCGGCAACATGATGGTGACCGTCGACCCGGGTGTCAGCGGTCCGAT
>NZ_BAGK01000032.1 GCF_000308795.1 Nocardia thailandica NBRC 100428
CGCTGTGATGCCGCCGACACCGTACCGAGCGCGTTTGAACAATATGTCCGGGACCACTGTTTCGTTGGAGTCCACGGAATCGCGCAATTCCATCGACAGCGCTTTGACCAGCTCGGTCATCAGCGCGTCCTTGTTTTCGAAACAGTAATGCACCACACCCAGTGAGACGCCCGCCGCCTGCGCGACAT
>NZ_BAGK01000031.1 GCF_000308795.1 Nocardia thailandica NBRC 100428
GACGACACCCTCGCCGACGGTGTGGACGCGGCCGCCGCCCTGCGGGTCCTGCGCTGGGAACGGCCGCCCAAGTGGGACAGGGAGGTCCGGCGCCTGGAACGGCTGGTGCGGGGCGACCCAGCGGTCAGCGGCACCGGGCCGCGGGCCCGCGAGGACGGCGCGACGGGCGCCGGCGACGCCGGGCCCGGCGGCACGCGGCGACGCGGCGCCTCGCCGCACACCGGGTTCGGTCCCGACGACGCGCGCGTCATCGCGCTGGCCCAGCCGGAGCGGCTGGCGCGGCGCCGGGCCCCCGGCTCCGCGACCTACCTGCTGGCGAGCGGCACGGCCGTGACGCTGCCGCCCGGGTCGGGACTCGGCGACGCGGAATGGCTGGCCGTCGCGGTGGCCGACCGCGAACCGGGCCGGGCCGAGGGGCGGATCCGGCTGGCCGCCGTCGCCGACGAGGAACTCGCCAGGGCGACCGCGTCGGCGCTGTACTTCGCCGGAGAGGACGTCGGGTGGCGCGACGGCGACGTCGTGGCACGCCGCGTCGAACGGCTCGGCGCCATCGTGCTCGCCGAGAAGCCGCTGCGCGCGCCGGATCCGGACCTGGTGCGCGCCGCCCTGGGCGAGGGGCTCGCGCGGGAGGGCACCGACCTGCTGCGCTGGACCGACGACGCACGCGCCCTGCGCGCCCGGCTCGCCTTCCTCCACCGCACCCTCGGCGCGCCCTGGCCCGCGGTCGACGACGAGCACCTGCTCGCGCACCCGGAGCGGTGGCTCGGACCCGAGCTGGCCACCGCCCGCAGGCGCGCGGACCTGGCGGCCGTCGACGCGGGCGCGGCCCTGCGGCGCCTGCTGCCCTGGCCGGAGGCCGCCCGCTTCGACGAGCTGGCGCCCGAACGCCTCGAGGTCCCTTCCGGCAGCGCCATCCGCCTCGACTACACGGCCGATCCGCCGGTCCTCGCGGTCAAGGTGCAGGAGATCTTCGGCTGGACGCACACCCCGCGCCTGGCCGACGGCCGCGCGGGCATCCTGCTGCACCTGCTCTCCCCGGCCCAGCGCCCGGTCGCGGTCACCGCCGACCTGCCGTCCTTCTGGGCGAACGGCTGGCCCCAGGTCCGCGCCGACCTGCGCGGCCGCTATCCCAAACACGCCTGGCCCGAGGACCCGGCCGCCGTCCCCGCCCACCGCGGCACGGCGCGCAACGCCCGCCGCTGACCCTGCGGGCGGCACGACGGCGGACCGGCCCCCTCCGAGTGGAGGCCGTTCCGCCGTGGCCGTCCCGGTCGCCGAGCTCCGGCGGCGACGCGGACGGCCTACTTCGCGGCGGCCCCGGCCGAGCCGCTGGTGATGAGTTCGCCGAGCGCGGTGGACAGCGCGGCCGAGCCGGTGGTCGGAACGGGGGTTTCGGCGACGGTCTTCGGGGTGGTGCCGGCCCCGGCGGAACCGCTGGTGATGAGTTCGCCGAGCGCGGTGGACAGCGCGGCCGAGCCGGTGGCGGGCACGGGAGTGGTCTCCGCGGCGGCGGCGATGCCGGTGGTGGACAGGACGATGCCGGTCGCGACGGTCGCGAGGCCGAGGGTACGCAGGACGCGCATGGACATGACTCCCGTTTTGTGTAGGTCAGCCGACCAGAAGCGGTCGGGCCGCATAGGTCTAGCACGATCCGGCGCGAACGACGAAGCCCGTTTCATGGGGGAGACATGATTTCGGCGCGGATGATCCGGGTGTCATGCGATCGGTCGATGAATAAGAGCGGTATGGCGGGCCGATCGTTTTCTCCTCGTGCGGCCGACTCGCTTTCCGCCCGTTTCGGGGCGTTTCCCCAGATGGGCGGGTATTTCCGTGCTCGACGGCCCACATGGAATCGATCGCCGAGGCCCGCAGCGAGCCTTTCACTCTGTGGCCTGGCATGGCCGTGTTCCATGTTACCTCCGGTAACGGTTGACTACGGTGATCGGCTGCACGGCAGACACTTTCACGCGGACTCCGATTCCGGCTCTCTTCTGTCCAGAATTCCACTCTCTGTGAATTCAAATAATCGGCGGGAATTCCGGGCGCCGCAATTCTCGGAAGGTGGACACCGGCCGTCGAATGACGAGGCATTGTGAGCCATTTCGCGGACGATCGGGTGATGAATTCGCGGGCTGCGGGAACCCTGAACGGGGCCGTGGAATGCCCGCGTGCGGTGGCACCGTGCGAGGGCGCGGTGGGGCCGCCGTAGTATCAGGCGCGATGGTATCCCCGCTGCTCGCCGATCTGTTCGAATCACATCGAGGCCAACTCCTTTCGGTGGCCTACCGCCTCACCGGCAGTGTCGGTGACGCCGAGGAAGCGGTCCAGGAGTCCTGGCTGCGGATGGCGGGGGTGCATCAGTCCGAGATCGACGACCTGCGCGCCTGGCTCGTCGGCGCCGTCGCCCGGATCTGCCTCGACCACCTGCGGGGCGCCGCCGTCCGGCGCGAGACCTATGCGGGCCGGTGGCTGCCCGAGCCCGTGGTGACCTCGCCCGCGACGAGGACCGCCGCCGAATTCGCCGCGCTCGCCGCCGACCCACGGCATCGGCTCGCGGCGCTGGTCGCGATGGACGCGCTCGCGCCTGCCGAGCGGCTCGCGCTGGTCCTGCGGGACGGGACGCTGCCCGACGCGGAGATCGCCGCGCTGCTCGAGGTCGACGTCGCCGAGGTCGGCGCGCTGGCCGAGCGCGCGGCCCGGACCCTCGGCCGGGTACCCGCGCCGGTCGGGGCGGACGAGCATGCGGCGGTGGTGCGGGCGTTCCTGGCCGCGCTCACCGCCGGCGACGCGAACGCCCTTGTCGCGCGCATCCATCCGGAGCCCGCCTGCGCGCTCGCGCCGCCCGCGCTCGCGGCGGCCGCTCTGTCGCAATGGCACGACTACCTCCGCGACGCGGTGCTGGAGCTGAGCGAGGCCGATGTCAACGGCCGGCTCGGGCTCGTGCTCACCGACCCGAACTCGCCGTTCGGGCGCCCGGTGCGGGTGGTGGGTTTCACCGTGCACGAGGAGAGGATCTGGGGCGTCTACGATTTCGCCGACATGCACCGGATGGCGGGCGCGCGGCTGCGCTGAGGCCCGGACACGGCTCGGGCCGGGTCCCGCGCGAACCCGGCCCGAAGCGTCACCCGATCACGGGTAGGTGGAACCGAAGTTGTGGTTGCCGGTCGAGGAACCGAGGTTGTAGTCGGGGGTCGAGGAGCCCAGGTTGTAGTCCGGGGTGGACGAGCCGGTCACGGAGTCGACGATCGGGCTGCCCGTGATGGTCTCGCGGATGAAACGCAGCGCCGAACCGACGACATCGGTGGCTCCCGGCTGCGAGATGAATTCGATCAGTGGTGAGGCCATGTAACCCGCCCCTTTCGATATACCACGGCACTGTGGTGTGTGAGGTAGAACACGGCGAGGCTAGCTCAGCTTGGGGGACCGCACAATACCGCAGGTCAGAATGGGAAAACGTTTGTGAAACATGCGTGTTCGCTATCGGTCGGCAACACGGCCGAAAAGTGGGATACGCTGCGGAGATGCGAAATCCCGCCACCGTCGAACGCCTGCGCCCGTTCGCCTCGACCATCTTCGCCGAGATGACCGAACTGGCCGTCGCGCACGACGCGGTCAACCTCGGGCAGGGTTTCCCCGACACCGACGGCCCCGCCCGCATGCTCGAGATCGCCCGCGAGTCCATCGCGGGCGGCCTCAACCAGTACCCGCCGGGGCGCGGAATGCCGGTGCTGCGCACCGCGATCGCCGCCGACCGCGCCCGCCGCTACGGCACCCACTACGACCCCGACCGGGAGGTGCTGGTCACCGTGGGCGCCACCGAGGCCATCGCCGCCGCCGTGCTCGGCCTGGTCGAGGCCGACCAGGAGGTCGTGCTCGTCGAGCCCTACTACGACTCCTACTCGGCCGCCGTCGCGCTGGCGGGCGCGCGCCGCCGCGCCGCCCGCCTCGTCCCCGACGGCGACCGTTTCGTCCTCGACCTGGACAGCCTGCGCGCCGCGATCACCCCGAGAACCCGCATGCTGCTGATCAATTCGCCGCACAACCCGACCGGGACGGTGCTGGGCGAGGCCGACCTGGCCGCCATCGCGGGACTGGCGATCGAGCACGACCTGCTCGTGCTGGTCGACGAGGTCTACGAACACCTGGCCTACGACGGCGCCGAGCACATCAGCCTGTCCACCCTGCCCGGCATGCGTGAGCGCACCCTGGTGGTGTCCAGCGCGGCCAAGTCCTTCAACGTGACCGGCTGGAAGATCGGCTGGGTCTGCGCGCCCGCGCCCCTGCTCGACGGCGTGCTCACCGCCAAGCAGTTCCTGACCTTCGTCGGCGGCGGCCCGTTCCAGCCCGCCGTCGCCCACGCGGTCGAGCACGAACTCGACTGGGTGGCCGGCATGCGGGACGGGCTGGCGGACAAGCGGAACCGGCTCTCGGCCGCCCTCGCCGACACCGGCTTCGGGGTGTGCGCCAGCTCCGGCGGCTACTTCGTGTGCGCCGACATCCGGCCGCTGGGCGCGAGCGACGGGCTCGCGTTCTGCCGGGAACTGCCCGCCCGCATGGGCGTCGCCGCGGTGCCGGTCAGCGTGTTCGCCGACCATCCCGAGGAATGGAAACACCTGGTGCGCTTCACGTTCAGCAAGCGCGACGAGACCATCGACGAAGGGGTGCGGCGGTTGCGCGCCGGGGTCGGCGTCCGCTGATCACTCCCGCGCGTGGCGGGCCAGCGGCGCGTGCCACTGGTATCGGTGGGCCAGCAGCCGGAAGGTGATGGCGCCGAGCGCGGCCAGCAGGCCCGTCCAGGCGTAATAGAGCCCGAAGTGCAGCAGCAGCGCGGTCGCGGTCGCGCCGCACAGGGCGGGCACGGCGTAGAGGTCCTGATCGGGGCGGAGCACGCTGGGGACCTCGCCGCTGAGCACGTCCCGGATGACGCCGCCGCCGATCGCGGTGGTCATGCCGAGCAGGGCCGCCGTCGGCGCGCCCGCGTTCGCCGAATACGCGATGACCGTGCCCGTCACGCTGAACAGGCCGAGCCCGATCGCGTCGGCGACCTCCATCGGCCCGTTCACCAGCCGGCGCGGCGGCGCGACGAAGAACAACACCAGCGCGGTCAGCACGGCGGCGCACAGGTAGGTGAGGTCGGTGAAGGCCGCGGGCGGGGTGCGGCCGACGAGCAGGTCGCGCAGGATGCCGCCGCCCAGCGCGGTCGCCGCCGCGATCACCACCATGCCGAAGACGTCGAACCGCTTGCGGATCGCGACGAGGGCGCCCGACGCCGCGAAGGCGACCACGCCCGCCAGCTCGCCGATCCGGTGCACCGCCGTCGCCGCGGTGTCCAGTTCGGCGGCCAGCTGCGCCGTGGCCACCACCTCACCGATCCCCACGTGCGGGCTCCTTCCTCGCCGTCTGCCGCGAGTAGCAGCGTGACACGCCCGTCCGCGCCCGCGACGGCGGGCCGGGACGTGTCGCCCGCGCCGCGGGTTCAGCGGGTCAGGATCCCGGCGCGGGCGGCGGCCAGCGCGGCGTCGGCGGCGCGGTCGGCGGCGCGCTCGTCCACCGGCTCGCCGCTGAGGATCAGCCGGTAGTAGACCGGCGCGACCGCGATCCGGATCAGCTCGTGGCCGTCGATGTCGGCGGGGAGCTCGCCGCGCTCGATCGCGCGCGTCACGACCACGGCCGACTGCTCGTGGCGGGCGGCGTAGAAGGCGGTCAGGGCGGCCGCGGCGGTGGCGTTCTGCATGGCGGCGGTGACGAACGCGCGCGAGATGGGACCGATCTCGGGATCGGCGAAGCCCTGGCGCACGAGCTGGTTGAGGCCGCGCAGGTCGCCCGCGACGCCGCCGGTGTCGGGGACGGGCCACGGCTCGCCCGCGGCGAGGTCGAGGGCGTCGGCGACGAGGCCCTCCGGGTTGCCCCAGCGCCGGTAGACGGTGGTCTTGTGGACGCCGGATCGGGCGGCGACGTTCTCGACGGTCAGGCCGCCGAAGCCGTGGGCGACGAGTTCGGCCAGGGTCGCCGCGCGCACCGCGTCGCGGGTGCGCGCCGTGCGTCCGCCCGGCCGGACGGTCCCCGGTGCGGCCTGGGTCATCGGGTGCTCCTCGGTGTCATGACGAAGATTAATGCAATAAGTGTTGCATTAATCGCGCGGATGGTCCATGCTGTTCGTAACGCAACATCGGTTGCGTTACCGATCCGAGGAGGAACCCTGGTCATGGACCTGTCCCCGAACACCGCCCTCTCCGTTCCCACCCGTGTTCATCGACAGGAGTCCACCTTTGCCCGCTCAGCTCGCACTGCGGAACGTCACCAAGTCCTACGGCGTCCGGGCCGTCCTCGACGGGATCTCGCTCACCGTCACACCCGGTGAGCGCGTCGGCATCGTCGGCGAGAACGGGGCAGGAAAGTCCACCCTGCTCCGGCTGATCGCCGGAACCGAACGCCCCGACGCCGGGGAGATCACCGTCAGCGCCGACGGCGGGGTCGGCCACCTCGGCCAGACCCTCGGCCTGCCGCCCGGGCACACCGTCGCGCAGGTGATCGACCACGCCCTCGCCGACCTGCGCGCCCTAGAACGACGCCTGCGCGCCCTCGAGGCCGACCTCACCCCGGACCGCCTCGCCGAATACGGCGAGGCCCTCAGCGCCTACGAGGCCAGGGGCGGCTACGAGGCCGACGCCCGCGTCGACAAATCGCTGCACGGGCTCGGGCTCGCGCACATCGGCCGCGAGCGGGTCCTCGGCAGCCTGTCCGGCGGCGAACAGGCCCGGCTCGGCCTGGCCTGCCTGCTGGCGGCCTCGCCGGAGATCCTGCTGCTCGACGAGCCGACCAACCACCTCGACGCCGCGTCGCTGACCTGGCTCGAGGACCGGCTGCGCGCCCACAACGGCACCGTCGTCGTCGTGTCCCACGACCGGGTGTTCCTCGACCGGGTCGCGACCGCGATCATCGAGGTCGACCACGGCGCGGTCACCCGCTTCGGCGGCGGCTACACCGGGTTCCTCGCCGCCGGGGCCGCGGCCAGGCAGCGCTGGGAACAGGAGTACGAGCAGTGGTGCGCGGAGGTCGACCGGCTCGAAGCCTTCGCCGCCACCACCGCCCGCCGCGTCGCGCCGGGCCGGGCCATGACCGACAACAACAAGATGGCCTACGACCGCAACGCGGGCCGCGTGCAGAGCTCGGTCGCGGGCCGGGTCCGCAACACCCAGGAGCGGCTGCACCGGCTGCGCGCGCACCCCGTGCGCAGGCCGCCGGACCCGCTGCGGTTCCGCGGCCGGTTCGGCGGCCGGGCGAGCGGCACCCTGCTCGAGCTGGAGGGTGTGCGCGTCGGCGACCGCCTCGACGTGCCGTTCCTGCGGGTCGCCGCCGGTGACCGGCTGCTCGTCCACGGCGGGAACGGGGCGGGCAAGTCCACGCTGCTGAAGGTCATGGCGGGCCACGAACCCGACGCCGGGACCGTGGCGCGCCGCGCCCGCATCGGCTACCTCCCCCAGGAGGTCGCGTTCGGCGACACCGGGCAGACCGTGCTCGGCGTGTTCGGGGCGGACCGGCCCGGGCATCCCGACGACCAGCGCGCGCAGCTGCTGTCGTTCGGGCTGTTCGGCCCCGAGACGCTCGACCTCCCCGTCGCCCGCCTCTCGGTCGGGCAGCAGCGCCGCGTCGCCCTCGCCCGGCTCCTCGCCGACGAGCACGACCTGCTGCTGCTGGACGAGCCGACCAACCACCTGTCACTGACCCTGGTCGAGGAACTGGAGACCGCGCTCGACGCCTACCGTGGCGCCCTGGTCGTGGTCTCCCACGACCGTGCCCTGCGCGAGCGCTTCACCGGCACCGTCCTCGACATCGAGAAAGGCCACCTGGTTTGACCGTGCGTATCGAAGAATTCCCCGTCGCCGGGCCCGAGGACGGGCCCTACGCGCTCACCGCAGGCCCCGACGGTGCGCTCTGGTTCACCCTGGTCCACACCGGGCGCATCGGCCGCCGCGACCCCGACGGCACCGTGACGACCTTCGACGCGGGCGGCGCCGCCGGGCAGCCGATGGGCATCACCGCCGGACCCGACGGCGCCCTGTGGTTCACCGAATACCAGGGCCACCGCATCGGTCGGCTGACCACCGACGGCGAGCTCACCCACGTCGCGCTGCCCACGCCGGGGGCCGGACCGTGCGCGATCACGACCGGCGCGGACGGCGCGCTCTGGTTCACCCAGATGTACGCCGACCGCCTCGGCCGCCTCACCCCCGACGGCACCCTGACCGAGTTCGCGCTGCCGCGCACCGGCGGCTACCCGTCCATGATCACCGCGGGCGCCGACGGCGCCTGCTGGTTCACCCTCAACCAGGCCGACGCCATCGGCCGTATCGACAGCGAGGGCGCGATCACGCTGTACCCGCTGCCGACGGCGAAGGCGATGCCCGTCGGCATCACCGCGGGCCCCGACGGCGCGGTGTGGTTCGTCGAGATCGGCGCGGGCCGGATCGGCCGCATCGCGCTCGACGGCGCGATCACCGAGTTCCCCCTCCCTGACCCCGCGGCGCGCCCGCACGCGATCACCGCCGGCCCCGACGGCGCGTGCTGGTTCACCGAATGGGGCACCTCCCGCATCGGCCGCGTCACCCCGGACGGCCACATCAGCGTCCACCCGCTGTCCCGCCGGGACGCCGAACCCCACGGCATCACGCTCGGCGCCGACGGCGCCCTGTGGGCGGCGCTGGAGGTGGGCTACCTCGCGAGGGCGGTTCCAGGTGGTGTGGAAGGTCGATAGCGGTCAGGCTCGTTATCCCGAGAGTCTCCTACCACTGGGTTGCCATCGCACCCGCCGACTGTTCGAACACCAGCCTTGTTTCCGGCAGGAGATAGTCCTTCCTTCGGAAGAGGAGCGGGGGGCTCGGCTCGGTCCATTTCACTGATTGCAGGAGCCGGCCACCCTTCGTGAACACCGTGTAGGTGATCCCCGCGCCCTCGACATCGGGTCGTGCCGGTACGTTGCGCACACAGCTGTCGGTGACCGAGATCCCGGGCGTCCGATTGATCTTCGCCGCCGTCATGCCGCCTCCGATAGAGAGAGCGGTATCCCAGTCGGAAGACCACCCCGCGTCTTTCACAATCGCCGACATCGTCGTTTCCGGCGTCCGGTCTGCGACCGCTCGCCGCAGTCCGGTTCGCAGCGCTTCATTGGAGCCGAGCGGTTCGGCGGGATCTGCCAGATCGAAGGTAGGGCCCGCGCAGTCGGTCGTCTCCTGATCGATCTTCGGCGCAGCACAGCTCACAGTGAGAGCGAACAACACCGATACGATCGGCGCGATTCCAAGCGATCTCTTGCGCATCAGTGATCACTGTTCGACATAGGTCGTAGGGTCTTCGTCAGAGGGCGGCGACCGGGCGGGCGCGGTCGGTCAGCAGGCGGACGGCGATGGCGGCGAGGATGCCGCCGGTGAACCAGCGCTGGACGCGGGTCCACAGGGGGCGGGTGCCGAGGAAGCCCGCCACCCAGGCGGCGCTCAGGACGATCAGCGCGTTCACCGTCAGCGCGACCGTGATCTGCACCGCACCGAGCCCGAGGCTCTGCGCCCAGACCCGGCCCGCCGCCGGGTCGACGAACTGGGGGATCAGCGCGAGGTACATCACGGCGATCTTCGGGTTCAGCAGATTGGTGACCAGGCCCATGGTGAACAGGCGCCGGGCGGGGTCGGCGGGCAGCGCGGCCGGCGCGAACACCGAGGCCCCGCCCGGCCGCACCGCCTGCCAGGCCAGATACAGCAGGTAGGCGGCGCCCGCGACCTTCAGCCCCAGGTAGAGCGCGGGAACCGCCGCGAACACCGCGGTGATGCCCGCGGTCGCCGCGACGAGGTAGCAGGCGAAGCCGGCGGCCACCCCCGCCAGCGAGATCAACCCCGCCCGCCGCCCCTGCGACACCGTCCGCGACACCAGATACATCATGTTGGGGCCCGGCGTGAGCACCATGCCGAGCCCCGCCGCCGCCACCCCGAACACCGCCGCCGTCTGCGTCATGACCCGAGTCTGGCGCCGGGCGGCCCTCGCTGTCGCGGTCCAGTCGACAACACGTGGACCCCGAACACCGCAGGTAACCTGGACGAGGCCCCCGCGACAACCGACCCGCCACGGGGACCCCGCCGGGCCGCCCCGGCGGGCGGAGCCCGACAAGGGGCCGAACCCGACGGGGGACCCCATGAGGGCTGACCCGACGGCCAGTCCGGCGGGGCCGAACCTCGACGGGCCGCTCCCGCAACGGGCCGACTCCCGAGGGCCGACCCGCAAAGACAGACCCCGAGGGAGCCGGCCCTGAGAACCGACCCCGACGGGCCGACCCCGAGGAGGCCCCCGCCGCGCCGCGGCGGTCACCGGGACCCGAAGGGCCGCGACTCGAGCGCCCCGGCGCTCCACAGACACAGGAGGTGACGTGATGGTCGATGGGCCGCTGATCGTGCAGAGCGACAAGACGCTGCTGCTGGAGGTCGACCACGAGCTGGCCGGTCCGGCCCGGCAGGCCATCGCGCCGTTCGCCGAGCTGGAGCGTGCCCCTGAGCACGTGCACACGTATCGGATCACGCCGCTGGCGTTGTGGAACGCACGGGCGGCGGGCCACGACGCCGAGCAGGTGGTCGACGCCCTGGTGAACTTCTCCCGCTATCCGGTGCCCCAGCCGCTGCTGGTCGACATCGTCGACACGATGGGCCGCTACGGCAGACTCCAGCTCGTCAAGCATCCGGCGCACGGGCTGACCCTGGTCAGCCTGGATCGGGCGGTGCTGGAGGAGGTGCTGCGGCACAAGAAGATCGCGCCCATGCTCGGCGCGCGGATCGACGACGACACGGTCATCGTGCATCCCTCCGAGCGCGGCCACATCAAGCAGATGCTGCTCAAGATCGGCTGGCCCGCCGAGGATCTCGCGGGATATGTCGACGGTGAGGCGCACCCGATCGATCTCGACTACACCGGCGGGCACTGGCACCTGCGCGACTACCAGGAGATGGCCGCCGACTCGTTCTGGGCGGGCGGCTCCGGCGTGGTCGTGCTGCCGTGCGGCGCGGGTAAGACGATGGTCGGCGCGGCGGCGATGGCCAAGGCCAAGGCGACGACGTTGATCCTGGTCACCAACACCGTGGCGGGCAGGCAGTGGCGTCGTGAGCTGTTGGCGCGGACCAGCCTGACCGAGGACGAGATCGGCGAGTACTCCGGGGAGCGCAAGGAGATCCGCCCGGTCACCATCGCCACGTACCAGGTGATCACCCGCAAGTCCAAGGGCGAGTACAAGCATCTGGAGTTGTTCGACAGCCGCGACTGGGGCCTGGTCATCTACGACGAGGTGCACCTGCTGCCCGCGCCGGTGTTCCGGATGACCGCGGATCTGCAGTCGCGCCGCAGGCTCGGCCTGACCGCGACGCTCGTGCGTGAGGACGGCCGGGAGGGCGACGTGTTCTCCCTGATCGGCCCCAAGCGCTACGACGCGCCGTGGAAGGACATCGAGGCGCAGGGCTGGATCGCGCCCGCGGACTGCGTCGAGGTCCGGGTGACCCTCACCGACGCCGAGCGCATGGCCTACGCCACCGCCGAGCCGGAGGAGCGCTACAAGCTGTGTTCGACGGCGCGGACGAAGATCCCGGTGGTCGAGGCGATCCTGGCCGCGCACAAGGACGCGCCGAGCCTGGTGATCGGCGCCTACCTCGATCAGCTCGACGAGCTCGGCGCCGACCTGGGCGCCCCCGTGATCACCGGCGCGACCAAGAACAAGGAGCGCGAGGCCCTCTTCGACGCTTTCCGCGCCGGGGAGATCCCGGTGCTGGTGGTGAGCAAGGTCGCCAACTTCTCCATCGACCTGCCGGAGGCTTCGGTCGCCGTGCAGGTCTCGGGCACCTTCGGGTCGCGCCAGGAGGAGGCGCAGCGGCTCGGCAGGCTGCTGCGTCCCAAGCAGGACGGCGGCCAGGCGCACTTCTACTCGGTGGTCGCGCGCGACACCCTCGACGCCGAATACGCCGCGCACCGGCAGCGGTTTCTCGCCGAGCAGGGCTACGCCTACCGCATCACCGACGCCGACGACCTGCTCGGCCCCGCGATCGGCGGCGTCGCCTGAGCGTGGCCGTCACGCCCGGTCGAGCGAGAGCCGGTGCTGGAACACCGTTCCCGGGTCCCACCGGGCCTTGATCCGGCGCAGGCGTTCGTAGTTGGCCCGGTAGTAGAAGGCGTGCCAGGGCACGCCCGAGGTGTTCCAGCGCGGGTCGGCGATGTCGGGGTCGGGGTAGTTGATGTAGCAGCCGCCGTAGTTCTCGCCGGGGACCGGCACGCCGCCGGTGCTCGCGAAGACGTCGCCGAAGAGCCCACGCGCCCAGGCGAGGTGGCGTTCGTCGTCCTGGGGCGCCCGCCAGGCGGCGTGGATCAGCATGGTCATGAACGAGTCACGCACCGGGAACGCGGTGGCCTCTTCGGCGGTGCTGTTGACCGCGCCGCCGAACGGCAGGAACTCCAGCTGGGATTCGCCGAGGAAGCGGAGGTCGGCCAGGTACCGGTGCAGGGTGGCCAGCTGGTCGTCGGTGAGCGGCCGCCGCAGGTAGGCCGCCTTGGCCTTGACCCGGAACCCGGGCATGCCCGCCGCGTAGTACACCTGGGAAACCGTGTCGCCGTACCCGGATTCGGCGACCGGTTGCAGGACCGGGCCGGGGAACACCCCGTCCGCGAGCGCCGCGACGAACTCGGTCAGCCGGTCGTGCGCGCCGGGCCGGTCGGCGTCCAGGATGATCAGGACATCGGAGGGCCCGGCGAAACCGGGCCGGATGTGCAGGGGCGCGTACAGGCCGGTGAACGGGTCGTCCGGCGCGCTGTGCGCCGCGAAAAAGCGCAGATAGTTGCCGACGAAACGGACGAAGGAGTCGGCGGTGGCGACCGGCAGCAGCAGGCGGGTGTGCAGCATCCGTCCGGGGGCGGTGGGTAGCGCGCGGGCGGGTTCGGCGCCGTCGCTGTCGCGGGAGCGCAGCAGGTAGCGGGTCACCACCCCGAAATTGCCGCCCCCGCCGCCGGTGTGCGCCCACCACAGGTCGGTCTCGGGTCCGTCGGCGGTGGCCACGGTGAGGCGGGCCCGCCCGTCGGTGTCCACGGTGACCACCTCGACGCCGTGCAGGTGGTCGGCCACCAGCCCGAACCGTCGCGACAGCGGCCCGTAGCCGCCGCCGCTGAAATGCCCGCCCGCGCCGACTCCCCGGCAGATCCCGGCGGGCAGCGTCACGCCCCACTGGTTCAGCAAGCGGTCGGTCACCGGCCCGAGCTGCGCGCCCGCGTCGACCGAGAACGCGCGGTACTCGCTGTCCCAGCGCACCTCTCGGAGGCGGCCGAGATCGAGGAGGGTGCGGTTGCGTGCGTCGTCGACCAGGTCGGCGAAGCCGTGCCCGCCCGCGCGGACCGCGATCGGGGCGCCGTCACCGGCGGCGATCCCGACCGCCGCCCGCACCTCCTCGGCGTCCGCGGGCAGGAAGACGCGGTCCGGGCTGCCGGTGAAGCGGCGGTTGTATCCGCGCTGGGTGAGGGCCGCGTAGTCGGGGTGTCCGGGCGTCACGACCTCCGGCTGCGCGGCGCCCGCGCGGGGCGCGCCGGCGGTGGCGGCGGCGTAGGCCAGTGCGGGGGCGGCGAGGAAGGTACGACGGGACAGCGGCATGCATTCTCCCGGGTGCGCGGCGGGCGGATCGGCAGCGAGCGTAGTGGCTCCCCGGCCGGAATCGGGCCGCGACCGGCGAGGCTCGCGGTGATCCGGGCATTTTCGGCGGTACTCTGAGCGAACACCGGGCAAATAAGTGGAGGCAACCCCTCCGCAACTTGTGCTAGGAAGGAAGGCGTGCGCCGCTTCGATTTCGTGGTCGACCGAGAGCATGCTCACGCGGTCAACGAGACCTTCGCCGCGCTGCGCCGATTACGGCTGACCGCCCTCGCCGCGACCGCCGTCGCCGTGGCCGCCGCCGCCGCGCTCATCGCCAGCGGACACGCGTGGGCCTACCTGCTCGCCGTCGCCGGGGTCCTGATCGCCGCGACCTCGCTGTGGG
>NZ_BAGK01000030.1 GCF_000308795.1 Nocardia thailandica NBRC 100428
GTCAGGACGGGGTCGTCGCCGATCACGGTCGCCCGGTCGGCCAGCTCCAGGAGGGGAAGGTCGGCGGGGGAGGCGCTGTAGGCGAAGCCGATGTCGAGTCCCTCGGCCCGCGCGTAGGCCCGCACGGCGTCGGCCTTCGCCTGCCCCCACAGCGGCGGCCCGAGCGGGTCGCCGGTGAGCGCGTCGTCGGCCTCGGCCAGCGCGGTGCACACCACCCGGTCGACGCCGAGCCGCTCGGCGATCGGCCGCACCTGTGCCTCGGTCAGCTCGGAGACCAGCACGACGGCGTGCCCGGCGCGCTGGTGGGTGCGGACGAGTTCCCACGCCTCGGGGAACAGCCGCCCGTAGACCCCGCCCGCGAACACCCCGCGCCCCAGGGTGTCCAGTTCCTCGGGGCTGGTCCCGGCCACGGCCGCGCGGGTCGCCTGCAGGAAGCGGGCATAGTCGGCGGCGGATCGCGCGCGGTGGAAGCCGCCGAGCAGGATCGCCGCGCGGGGGTCGCCGCGGCGGAGCAGCCTGCGCAGCGGGCCCCGCCGCGGGATGTCGTCGACGACGGTGCCGACCACGTCGAACACGGCGGCCACCGGCGCCGCGCCGGCACTCATCGCAGGCCCGGCGCGTTGGACGGGTCGAGGCGGGCGGCCCGGGCGATCCGCTCGCCGATGTCGCGCAGCTTCCTCGCGAATTCCAGCCTGCGCAGCGTCAATTCGTCCTCCCTGCCGGGCTCGGCCGGATCGATCAGCTTGTGATTGGCGGCGAGTTTCCAGGCGCTGGTGAACAATTCCGAGGACACCGACTCCGGGCTGTGCAGCCGCTGCTGGAGCAGCATCTGCCTGCCGACGGCCACGCACTCGTCGATGAACTGCTTGCGGTCGATGACCTGGTCGGCGGGCCGGGCGGCCAGCCGCTCGGCCACGACCAGCTGGGCGTCGAAGAACGAGCGGAGCACGCGGTGGGCCATCACGAATCCGGAGGCCGTCAGCGCGGTGAGGAACTGCCGGTCGAGCCGGTCGTCGGGGGTGTCGGAGTCCCATTCGGGCACGATCAGCCGCACCTCCTCGATGATCTGGTCGGCGAATTCCTGCCGTTCGGGGAAGAAGAACTCGAACTTGAGCATGTCGCGCAGGTCGAAGGCGGCCTTCCACGCCGACCGCAGCGGGTCCTCGCCGGGATCCTCCACGGCGGCCAGCGCGGCCAGCTCGAGGATGGCCCGGTTGACGAACCAGTGCACGGCGCTGTTGCGGTAGAACGCGGCCTCCAGATGGGCGCCGGTCTCGATGGCGTACACCGGTTCGAGGCCGCCCCGGTAGACGGTGACGACCCCGGCGGTCTCCAGCTGCTCGAGCACCACCCGCAGGCCCGGTTCGTCGCGCAGCGCGCCGAGTTCGCCCGCGGGCAGGTGCCGGGCGTCGATGTAGCCGATGACCGGGTCGAGGACGATGCGTACCTCGTCGATGGTGAGCGCGCGCTCGTGCACGCCGAGCAGGGCGAGGGTGACCAGGGCGTTGACGGTGATCGGGGTGACCTGGTTGATGCCGACCGCCACGTCGAAGGCCAAGCGCTGCACGGCCTTCCGTTCCAGCTCCTCGACCGCCGTGTCGTCGGGGGTGGCCGGGGCGCCCGCGCCGCCGTGCAGCGGGATGGTGACGGGGCGGGCGTCGAGGGGGTCGCCGTGCGCGGCCAGGTGCTCGCGCGCCGAGAGCGGTTCGCCGAAGCGCACGTACACCCGCCCGGCCGAGAGCTGCTGGTTGCGGACGTAGCGGGCGAGCCAGCCGATGCCCTCGGGCTTCTTGGTGCCGCCGGACTGTTCGCTGGCGATGGCGCCGAGTTCGTTGAGCCGCTCGTAGGTGATCGACACCGGCACCAGCATCACGTCCTCGATGCGGCGGGTGCGCACGGCGGCGGCGAGGTAGTTGAGCAGGCCGTAGCGGGGCGGGCGGAGCTTGCCGGTGCGGGTGCGGCCGCCCTCGAAGTACCACTCCATGTTGAAGCGCTTGGCCAGCAGGTAGGCGAAGTACTCCTCGACCACGGCCTTGTAGACCTCGTCGTCGCCGAAGCTGCGGCGGATGAACACCGTGCCGGTGCGCCGGGCGATCGGGCCCATCGGCCAGAAGCTCAGGTTCGCCCCGCCGATGACGTGGTTGGGCGGGAAGTCGTTGCGCGCCAGCACGTCACCGAGCACGAAGGCGTCGACGTAGGAGCGGTGCGAGGGCAGGAAGACCAGCGGGTACTTGCGGTTGAGCGCGCGCAGGTCGTCGAGGCCGCCGAGATCGGCCTCGACCTTCCACGTCGAGGCGTGCACGGGGCGCATGGCCTGGGTGAACAGGTCCGACACCAGGCGGCTCTGCGCGGCGACGAGTTCGCCGAGCGCCTTCTCCGCGCGCCGGTAGACCTCGTCGGGGCGGGTGCCGGTCTCGTCGGCGATGTAGTCGAGTTTGCGCTGGAACTCGGGCGAGTCGAGGATCTCCTCGGTGACGAGCTGGGGCACCTTGTAGCGGTCGCCGATGACGGTGCGTTCGGCGCGTTCGAGGGCGACGACGGCGGCGCGCACGATCGCGCGGGCGAAGGGCTCGGTGCTGCCCTTGTGCAGCAGGCCGGCGGCCTCGGGGTTGTTGCGGCGCAGTTCGCTGAGCCGTGCGGGCGCGCCGACCAGCACGCGGTGCCGGTCCGGCGCGGTGCGCAGCAGCCTGCGCTGGACGAGCCGGTTGGGCTTGCGCGGGTTGGTGAGCAGGGCGAGGTCGGCGAAGGTCACCCGGCGCACGCCGTCGCGTTCGGGCGGCAGCCAGAGCACCCGGACCGGCACGACGAGCGGGTCGTCCTGCCGGCCGACGAGACGATCGGTGATGGCCTTGGCGTCCATGTCCAGCTGGGTGACGGGCGCGGCCGCACCGAGTTCGCCGGCGAGGCCGCCCTCGGCGATCCAGCGGCCGATCACCTCCCGCTCGACACCGGATGCCGCGTCCACCAACGCGACCACCGAATCCCGCGGTCGTGCCTCGAGATGCCCACCGTCATCGATCATGTGTCCATTCAAGCTGCCGCACGGCGTGCGCGCACTCAACTCCGCTCGTACGGTTATGAGGAATGTGGGGGTCTGGCGCAGGACCGAGGTAATGCTAACCTTACCTCCGAGTTAGGTCAGCATAACCTTGGAGGACCGGTTGTCGAGCACGGAGCAGCATCTACACGTCGAGTACGTGACCGATCCCGCGGCGGCGATGTCCAGTCTGGCGGGCACGGATCGTTTCGGCGAGTACGTGATGTACGAACAGCCTGGTGAATGGGTATTCGCGGCGGATCCGCTCGGCAGCGTCGAACTCGACGCCGGTGAGCTGCGCACGGTGTGGGCGGGCGAGACCATCGCCCGCGCCTGGACCGGGAGCCCCGCCGACGCGATCGACACGGCCCTGGCCGAGCTGCCGCTCGACGGCCGCAACGCCTTCGGCTGGATCGGATTCGAATTCTGCGCCTACTCCCTCGAGGCGACCGCGCACCTGAACCAGCGCACCCCGCTCGCGCACCTGATGATCCCCCGGATCGAGGTCCGCATCAGCGCGGGCAGCGTCCGGATCAGCGGCGCCACCCCGGCCGAGGCCCGCGAGATCGACGACCTCATCGCCGCCTCCCAGGACACCTCGCTGCCCGTCGCGCACCCGGTCGACATCCAGGTCGACCCCACCGGGTACCAGGACCGCGTCGCCACCGCCGTGGCCGAGATCAACTCCGGCGCCTACCAGAAGGTCATCCTGTCGCGAAAGGTGGAGCTGCCCTTCGCCGTCGACGTGCCCGCCACCTACCGGCTCGGCCGGGCCAACAACACCCCCGCCCGCTCGTTCCTGCTGCGCCTCGGCGGACTCGAGGCCGCGGGCTTCAGCCCGGAACTGGTCGCCTCCGTCGACGACGAACGCATCGTCACCACCGAACCGCTCGCGGGCACCCGCGCCTTCGGCCGCGGCGACGCCGCCGACACCGCCGCCCGCGCCGACCTGCTCGCCGACCCGAAGGAGATCGTCGAGCACGCGATCTCGGTACAGACCTCCTTCGCCGAGATCAGCCAGGTCGCCGAGCCCGGCACCCCGGTGGTCTCGGACTTCATGGCCGTGCGCGAGCGCGGCAGCGTCCAGCACCTCGCCTCCACCGTGCGCGGCATCCTCGCGCCCGGCCGCTCCAGCTGGGACGCCCTCGAGGTGCTCTTCCCCTCGGTGACCGCCTCCGGCATCCCCAAGCGGGCAGGCGTCGACTCCGTCTTCCGCAACGACCACGACTCGCGCGGCCTGTACTCCGGTGCGGTGGTGCGCGTCTCGGCCACCGGCGCCCTGGAGGCCACGCTGGTCCTCCGCGCGGTCTACCAGAACGGCACCGGCGCCTGGCTGCGCGCGGGCGCGGGCATCGTCGGCCAGTCGCGCCCCGAACGCGAATTCGAGGAGACCTGCGAAAAGCTGGGCAGCGTGGCGCCGTACGTCGTCAAGGCTTGAGTCTTCGGCGGCTGGCGCCGCGGGTCTTCGGCCTCGTGACCTCGGCGCCGAGGGGTGATACCGCGCCTTCGGCGTTACGTCTCACCCCTCGGCGCCGAGGCGGCCGAAAACGTTGTGGTCGCGTGAGAGACCGCGCGTCGTGTGCCGATCTGGCTGCGGGCGCGCGGTTCTCGTGGCCGGTCGCGGGTCAGCCCAGTTCCGCCTTCAGGGCCTTCTTGTCGATCTTGCCCACCGCGGTCAGGGGGAGCGCTTCCGTGCGGCGGACCACGTCGGGGAGCTTGTAGGTGGCCAGGCCGCGGGCGGTCAGGAAGGTCTTCAGCTCGCCCAGCGCGGGCAGCTCTCCGGTGACGACCAGGACGACGCAGACCTTCTCGCCGAGGGTGGGGTCGGGGAGGCCGACGGCGGCGGCGTGCCGGACGGCGGGGTGGGCGAGGAGGTGCTCCTCCAGCTCGTCGCAGGAGATGTTCTCCCCGCCGCGGTTGATCACGTCCTTGATCCGGCCGCTGACGATCAGGTGCCCGCTCGGCAACTGGCGCACCAGGTCTCCGCTGCGGTAGAAGCCGTCGGGGGTGAAGGCGCGGGCGTTGTGCTCGGGGGCGCGGTAGTAGCCGCGCAGGGTGTAGGGGCCGCGGGTGAGGAGTTCGCCCTCCTCGCCGGGCGGCACCGGTTCGCCGTCGCCGTCCACGACGCGCAGCTCGTCGGCGGGGGACAGCGGCCTGCCCTGGGTGGTGTAGACGAGCTCGTCGTCATCGTCGAGGCGGGTGTAGTTCAGCAGGCCCTCGGCCATGCCGAACACCTGCTGCAAACGGCAGCCCAGCGCGGGTTCGACCTCGCGGGCGTTCACCTCGGCCAGCTTCGCGCCGCCGACCTGCAGCAGGCGCAGCGAGCTCAGATCGGCGTCCTCCCAGTCCACCGCCGCGCTCCACAGCTGGGCGAGCGGGGGGACGACGGCGGTGACGCTGACCCCGTGCCGCTCGATGACGGCGAAGGCGGCCTCCGGGCTCGGATCGAGGGTGAAGACGAGCGAACCGCCGGTGGCCACCGTGCCGAGGATGCCGGGGCAGGCCAGCGGGAAGTTGTGCGCGGCGGGCAGGGTGACCAGGTACACGTCGTCGGCGGTGAGCGCGCAGACCTCGGCGCTGGCGGTGGCGTTGTAGACGTAGTCGTCGTGGGTGCGGGCGATGAGCTTGGGCAGGCCGGTGGTGCCGCCGGAGACCAGCATCAGCGCGATGTCGGCCGGGTCGACGGCGGGCAGCGCGTCCCCGTCGCGCGGCACCGCGCTCAGGGCGGTGTGCGCGCCCGGGTCGCCGAGCACCAGCACGTGGCGCAGGCTCGGCACGGCCGCGGCGACCTCGGTGGCCAGCTCGCGGTAGTCGAAATCGCCCGCCTTGTCGGCGATCAGGTACGCGACCGACTCCGAGAGCGCGGCCAGGTGCTCGATCTCCGCCCTGCGGTGCGCAGGCAGGGTCAGCACGGGGATGATGCCCGCGCGCAGCAGGCCGAACAGGACGGTGGCGAACTCGGGCACGTTGGGCAGCTGGACCACGACCCGGTCGCCGGGCGCGATGCCGAGGGCGAGCAGGCCGTGCGCCATCCGGTCGGCGGCGGCGTCGAGCTCGGCGTAGGTCACGGTGGCCTCGCCGGTGTGCACGGCGGTGGTGTCGGGGCGCGCGGCGGCGGTGGCGCGCAGCAGGTCGCCCAGGGTGCGGCCGCTCCAGTACCCGGCCTCGCGGTAGGCGCGCGCGGCGTCGTCGGGGAAGGGGACGTATCCCTCACGGTGGCTGCCTGCCGGAATGGTCGTCACGATCTGCCTCACTCGGGTCGTACCTGCTCATACCTGCGCCTAGGTTAGGCAACCCTATCCCACGAAGCCTCGGGGTGCGGGCGCCGGTTCCGATCCTGCCCGGAATGGGCACGGCGGCAACTCGATTCGGTTCGACGTCGCGAACCGGCGGCCCTAGACTGCGCCGGGTGACCACTTGGACCGCTGCGGACATCCCGGATCAGACCGGCCGGACCTTCGTCGTCACGGGGGCGAACAGCGGCCTCGGCGCCGCCACCGCGCAGGCGCTGGCCCGCGCGGGCGCCAGGGTGATCCTGGCCTGTCGCGACACCGCCAAGGGGGATCGGGTCGCCGACGCGATCGGCGGGCGCGCCCACGTCCACGCGCTCGACCTGGCCGACCTCCAGTCGGTCCGCGACTTCGCCGACACCGCGCCGCGCTTCGACGTGCTGATCAACAACGCCGGGGTGATGAACCCGCCGCTGACCCGCACCGCCGACGGCTTCGAGCTGCAGTTCGGCACCAACCATCTCGGGCACTTCGCCCTGACCAAGCTGCTGCTCGACAAGATCGCCGACCGGGTCGTCACCGTCGCCAGCTTCGCCCACACCTGGGGCCGCATCGACCTCGACGACCCCAACTACGAGCGCCGCCGCTACATCCCGCCGCTCGCCTACGGTCAGTCCAAGCTGGCCAACCTGCTCATGGCCTTCGAGTTGCAGCGCAGGCTGACCGCCGTGGGCTCGCCGGTCCGCTCCGTCGCCGCGCACCCCGGCTACGCCGACACCCCGCTCGTCGACTCGCCCGTGGCCTGGCTCGGCAACAAGCTCTTCGCCCAGCGCCCCGCCCAGGGCGCCCTGCCCACCCTCTACGCCGCCACCGCCGACATCGAGCCCGGCGGCTACTACGGCCCCGACGGCTGGTTCGGGATGCGCGGCCACCCCGCGCCCGCCAAGTCCTCCGATCGCGCCCGCGACCCCATGCTCGCGCGGGCCCTGTGGGAACTGTCGGAGAAGCTCACCGGCACCGTGTGACCGAGGCCACCCCGGCGGGTGTCACAGCCGCCGGGGCCGCGTCGTCCTCTTCGTGAACCCCCCGGGGAACACACGACGAAGGAGCACACGATGGAACCCCGCTACGACCTCTTCCAGAACAAGACCACGGCCGGCTTCGTGAAGCGACTGGTCATGGCGGGCAAGGTGATCGACGACTCCACCCTGCCCAAGGCGGTCTACGAGCTGGTCAAGATCCGGGCCTCCCAGATCAACGGCTGCGCCTACTGCACCGACATGCACACCAAGGACGCTGCGCACGCAGGCGAATCCGCCGTGCGCATCAACCTCGTCGCCGCCTGGCACGAGGCCACCGTGTTCACCGAGGCCGAGCGGGCCGCGCTCGCCCTGACCGAGGAGGCGACCCGCGCGGCCGACGGCGGCCGGATCTCCGACAACACCTGGGCGAAGGTCCGCGAGCACTACGACGACGACCAGATCGGCGGCCTCATCGCCGCCATCGCCACCATCAACGCCTGGAACCGCCTCAACGCCATCGCGCGCACCCCCGCCGGGGACTACGTGCCCGGTCAGTGGGGGTGAGCCACCGGGGGCTCTCCCTGTGAGAGCCCTCACCTTTACCGGGGTGGCCCGTCGCCCGCGGCGGCGGGCCCGGCATCATCTGATACTGTCGGACCCGTGCAGCGCGCGTATTTCTGGTTTAGCAAGCCGGCCCTGGGTGGGTCGGTCTGCGACGCCGTGCGCTGACTTCCTCCACCCCGAGCCGGATCTGACCGGCTCGCACGCGGAATTCGTGGGTCGGCCTCATCACCGAAAAGGAACCCACATCTCATGACCACCGCAGCCGATGTCGACGCGCGGCATTCCGATCTCGACGACCAGCGCACCCTGTCCGTGAGCCCCCTGCGCTCGCCGGCCGAGGTCCGCACCGTGCACCCCATCACCGACGACCTCGCCGACACCGTGCGCGCGGGCCGCAAGGCCACCGTCGACGTGCTCAACGGCGACGACGACCGCCTCATGGTCATCGTCGGACCGTGTTCGGTGCACGACCCCGTCGCGGCGCTCGACTACGCCCGCCGTCTCGCCGCCAAGGCCGAGGAGGTCTCCGACCGGCTGCACGTGGTCATGCGCGTCTACTTCGAGAAGCCGCGCACCACGCTGGGCTGGAAGGGCCTGATCAACGACCCGCACCTGGACGGCTCGTTCGACGTCAACACCGGCCTCGGCATCGGCCGCAAGGTCCTGGTCGACATCACCGCGCTCGGCCTCCCGGTCGCGTGCGAGTTCCTCGACCCGATCACCCCGCAGTACATCGCCGACCTGGTCTCCTACGGCGCCATCGGTGCCCGCACCGCCGCCAGCCAGGTGCACCGGCAGCTGTCCTCGGCGCTGTCGATGCCGGTCGGCATCAAGAACGGCACCGACGGTGACGTGCAGGTGGCCGTGGACGGCGTGCGCGCCGCCGCCGCCAGCCACGTCTTCCCCGGCACCGACCTCGACGGCCGCTCCGCGCTGATCCGCACCACCGGCAACCCGGACTGCCACGTCATCCTGCGCGGCGGCTCCAACGGCACCAACTACGACGCCGCCTCCGTCGCGGAAGCCAAGCTGCGCCTGGAGAAGTCGAGCCTGCCGCAGCGCGTGGTCGTCGACGCCAGCCACGGCAACAGCAACAAGGACCACAACCGCCAGGTCGACGTGGTCACCGACATCGCCGACCGGATCGCCGTGGGCGAGCAGGGCGTCGTCGGGGTGATGCTGGAGTCCTTCCTCGTCGCGGGCCGCCAGGACCTGACGTTGGGCAAGGCCGACGACCTGACCTACGGGCAGTCGATCACCGACGCCTGCATCGACTGGGCCACCACCGCGGCCCAGCTCGACCGCCTGGCCGCCGCCGTCGCCACCCGCCGCGGCGCCTGACCCGCGAGCCGATCGGGGACGTCCGCGCCCGCCGCGGACACTCCCCCTCGGGCGATCGGTCCCCGTTTCGGGTATGCTGGCATACCATGAAGCGCACCACAATCAAGTTGCCCGACGACCTCGACAGCCGTGTCCGGCACGAGGCCGCCCGGCGTGACATGACGGTGTCGGAGTGGACCCGCGAAGCGGTAGCGGCTCATCTGCCCGGACAGGGTGTCAGGAAGTTCGGCGCGGCGGGTGTCGGCCGAAGCGGCCGCTCGGACATCTCCGAGCGGATCGAGGAGATCCTGCGCGGGGAGTGGGACCGATAACCCGGCTGCTCGTCGACGCGGGGCCGCTCTACGCCTACGTCGATGCGGACGATGCACACCACCGCGCCTGTCTCGACCTGCTGCAGAACCATCGCGGCCCCCTGGTCGTGCCGACTCTCGTCATCACCGAGGCGGCGTATCTCATCTCGACGCGACTGGGCGCGGAGGCCGAGGTCCGCTTTCTCGGCGACTTCGCCGAAGGGCTGTTCGAGGTGGAATCCGTGCATCCCTCCGATTGGTTGCGGATCGCGGAACTGGTTGCCCGGTACCGTGACTGGCCGCTGGGGACGGCGGACGCCTCGGTGGTTGCGGCAGCGGAACGGCTGAATGTCACCGACGTGGCGACGGTCGACCGTCGGCACTTCGGTGCTGTGCGGCCGCGGCACGTCGAGGCCTTCCGGCTGCTGCCCTGACCGACGACTCACCCGTGGCGGCGGGTCGGGCCGAGCGGCGGCCGGGGACGTCACGTCGGTGCGTACCGTGGCAGGGAGGAATGTCCGGTTCGTGGGAGGTCTGCCGGGTGGCGTTGACTCGTCGGGAACTGCTGAACGCGGGCGGGCTGGCGTTGCTGGCCGGGGCCGCGGCGGTGAGCAGCGCGCGATATCCGGCGCCGCGGCGGCTCGGTGAGCCGTTCTCGCTCGGCGTCGCCTCGGGCGAGCCGACCGCCGACGGGGTGGTGCTGTGGACGCGGCTCGCCCCCGATCCCCTCGCGCCCGACGGCTACGGCGGCATGACGATGGCGCCGGTGACCGTGGACTACGAGGTCGCCGAGGACGAACGGTTCGCCAGGGTGGTCGCGCGCGGTTCGGCCCTGGCCACCCGCGAGTACGGGCACAGCGTGCACCCGGAGGTCGCCGGGCTGGCGCCGGACCGGTGGTACTTCTACCGCTTCCGCGCGGGGTCGGCCGTCTCGCCGACGGGCCGCACCCGCACGGCGCCCGCGCCCGGAGCCGCCACCCCCCGGATGCGTTTCGCCTTCGCCTCCTGCCAGTCCTGGAGTTCGGGCTACTTCACCGCCTACACCCACATGGCCGCCGAGGACCTCGACCTGGTCGTCCATCTCGGTGACTACATCTACGAATCGTCCTGGGTGCTCGGCCGCGTCGGTGCCGAGGACGTGCCGCCGCAGCTGGTCGACGAGGCGGTCGACCTGGCGGGGTACCGGCTGCGCTACGCCCTCGCCAAGGGCGAGGCGCCGCTGCGGGCCGCGCACGCCGCGTTCCCCTGGCTGGTCACCTTCGACGATCACGAGGTCGACAACAACTGGGCCGGAACGTATCCCGGCCTCGGGACCGACATCTACCGGCTGCGCCCCTTCTTCCGGCGCCGCCGCGCGGCCGCGATGCGGGCCATGTACGAACACCAGCCGCTGCGGCTGGCCCAGCTGCCGTCGGGCGCCTCGCTGCGCATGCACCGCCGCTACCGGTTCGGCGACCTGGCCGAGTTCACCATGCTCGACACCCGTCAGCACCGCGACCGCCAGGCGTGCGGCGACGGCAGCGCCGTCGTCGGCTGCGCCGAACGTGGCTCGCCCGATCGCACGATTCTCGGTGCGCCGCAACGGGAGTGGCTCATCGACGGCCTCGCCCGATCGACCGCGCGCTGGCAGATCCTCGGCAACCAGGTCGCCATGGCCCGCTCCGACTACGACCCCGGCCCCGACCTGCTGCTCGGCACCGACGCGTGGGACGGCTACCTGGCCGACCGCGACGCCGTACTCGGCGCGGCCGCCGCCCGCGGCGGCACCGACCTGGTGGTCATCACCGGCGACCGCCACGAGAACTACGTCGCCGCGCTGCGCCCGGACTACGACCGCCCCGACTCCCCGGTCGTGGGCACCGAGTTCACCGGCACCTCCATCAGCACCGGCGGCGACGGCGCCGACATGACCCCGACCGGCCGCACCCTGCTGGCCGCCAACCCGGACATGAGCTTCTACAACAAGCAGCGCGGCTACGCCCGCGTCGAGCTCGATCACACGCGGTGGCGCAACGACTTCCGCGTCGTGCCCTACGTCAGCTGCCCGGACGCCCCCATCTCGACCCGCGCGACCTTCGTCGTCGAGTCGGGGGTCCCCGGCGCCGTCCCGGCGACCACCGCCGACGGCACGCTGCCCGCCACGGACGACCTCGCGTCGCCCGGCGGCCCGCCGGGCTGCGCGCCCGCCTGATCCGCCGCGCGGGCGGAGGACATCCGGACCGGCCGGGACCGGCAGACTGGAGGGTGATGAAGCTTCCCGAACTGCCCGAGCTGCCCGTGCGGCCGATGCTCGGCACGATCACCGCGACGCTGGCCGAGCACGGGGGTCGAGGT
>NZ_BAGK01000029.1 GCF_000308795.1 Nocardia thailandica NBRC 100428
GCGGCGCGCTCGCCTGCCGCTTCGCGGCCGGCTCGGGGCGCGGGGCGGGCGCCTGGGCGTGTGTCGGTGCGGCGGGGGCGGGCCGGGCGTTCCGTCGGTGGGCTCCGGCGGCGCGCGGCTTCAGGTCCGCCGGGCGGTCGGGCGCGGGGCGGTCTCGCGGGCCCTGCGGCGGGTCCGCGGGTGCTCTCCGACGGCCTCGGCGTCGGCGGCGCGGCGGCCGCGGCGCGTGCGCTCGCTGTCGACCCGGTCGACCAGGTCCTGGACGGTCAGCGGGGCCGAGTCGGCCTCGGCGCGCCGGGCGCGGCGGCCGCCTGTCGGTTCGTCGTGCTCGGGTTCGGTACCCGGATAGCGCTCCCAGGGGGCGCGACCTCCTGGCTGGGGCGGTTGCCCGTGCCGATCGTCACCCACCAACGAACCTCACTTCTCGAATCCCTGCCGCGTGGGTACGCGCCATCATCCGGCGCGGCCGCGCGGGCCGCCGCCGAACGCTGCCCAATGATAACGATTCCGGCACGAGAGGCCACCCGGCGAAACAGAAAAGCCGGCCGAACGATCCCGACCAGGGTCTCGAGCCGGACCGGGGACGGGCCGTCGCCCGCGCCCGTTCCCGACTCGCAGAGCCGGGGCGGGACTCAGCCCCCGGAGTGCATCACGTCCGCGGCGTGGGGAACTGCGGCGTCGTCCGGATCGTCGAGCCAGCCGTGCGGCAGGGCGACCTTGCCGGGCGAGCCCTGACGGCCGCGCGGACCCTCGGCATGCGCGGGGAAGGGCGCGGTGGGGTCGAGCCTGCCGATGAGGTCGGCGAGTTCGGCCAGGCTGGAGACGGTGGCGAAGGCGCGGCGCAGGTCGGCGCCGACCGGGAAGCCCATGAGGTACCAGGCCATGTGCTTGCGCAGATCGCGCATGGCCTTGTCCTCGCCGAGGTGGTCGGACAGCAGGGAGCCGTGCCGGTAGAGGACCTCGCCGACGCGGCCGAGGTTCGGCGGCGTCGGCAGCGGCTCACCGCGCAGGGCGGCCTGGAGTTCGGCGAACAGCCACGGCTTGCCGAGGCAGCCGCGCCCGACGACGACGCCGTCGCAGCCGGTCTCGGCCATCATGCGCACCGCGTCGTCGGCGGAGAAGATGTCGCCGTTGCCGAGCACGGGGATCGTGCGCACGGCCTCCTTGAGGCGGGCGATCTTGGTCCAGTCGGCCTCGCCGGAGTAGCGCTGGGCGGCGGTGCGCGCGTGCAGGGCGACCGCCTGCGCGCCCTCGCCCTCGGCGATGCGGCCCGCGTCGAGGTAGGTGTGGTGCTCGTCGTCGATGCCGATGCGGAACTTGACGGTCACCGGGACGCCGTGCGGTTCGGCGGCGCGCACCATCTCGGAGATGATGCGGCGGAACAGTTCCCGCTTGTAGGGCAGGGCGGCGCCGCCGCCGAGGCGGGTCACCTTGGGGACCGGGCAGCCGAGGTTGAGGTCGATGTGGTCGGCCCAGCCCTCGCCCGCGACGATGCGCACGGCCTCGCCGAGGGTGGCCGGGTCGACGCCGTAGAGCTGCATGGAGCGGGGGTGCTCGTCGGCGTCGAAGGACATCATGTGCAGCGTCTTCTCGTTGCGCTCGACGATCGCGCGCGCGGTGATCATCTCGCAGACGTAGATGGAGGTGGAGCTGCCGAACTCCCGGCACAGCTTGCGGAAGGCCAGGTTGGTGATGCCCGCCATCGGCGCGAGCACGACGGGCGGGTCGACCGGGTAGGGGCCGATCCGCAGCGGCCGGGTCGCCTCGGTGGTGGTCATCGTCGTCACCGGTCCAGTGTCTCATCAGGCGTCGACGCGGTTCGCGCGCGCGTCCCCGCCCGCTGTGATCGATCTCGCTCCGGGGACCGGCGGGGCACATCGATCACCGGCGCCGGGCGCGTCCGCGGGCGGTGGCCGGGGCGCCCTCGTGGGCGACCAGGCGCCGAACGTGCCTGTCGCCGTGCCGGTTTCGGCCCGGACCGGTGGAGTCGTGACTCATGACGGGATCGGGTACCGGAGTGTCCGACGTCACTTGACGGCTGTGAGCAACGCTACATGCCGTGATTCCCGGTTACCGCTACCGCCCGTACCGCTTAGTAGCCTGGATGCGGCACCGTCGCCCCTCGGCGGTGCGTGCCCCCATCCATCGGAGTAGACACCTCATGGCCGAAGCGACCGGAACCACCCCCGAGAAGACGTCCGACGACCAGCCGCAGCCCACCACGGGCACCATCGCGGTCCGGGCCTCCACCCTCGTCGGCAGCGCGGTGATCGCGGTGCTGGCCGTGATCGCGGTCGTCCTCGGCGTGCTGGCCGTCTCGGCCCGGTCCGAGGTGTCGGACCTCGAGGCGAGCGCCGCCGACTCGGCGCACGCCGAGCGGGTCGCGCTCGACTACTCCGTCGGCGCCGCGACGCTGGACTTCCAGAACGTCAACGCCTGGGTCGGCAAGCTCAAGGCGGGCACCTCCCCGGAGCTGGCCGCCAAGTTCGACGCCACCGGCACCAAGCTGGAGGCCATCCTGGTCCCGCTGAAGTGGACCTCGACCGCCACCCCCATCACCGCGAAGGTGACCTCGCAGCAGGGCGACGTCTACAAGGTCGCCGCGTTCGTCGACGTGAACACCAACAACGCCCAGAACCCCGACGGCCTGCGCAACACCGTCACCTACAACATCACCGTGGACAAGTCGAAGAACTGGCAGATCACCGACGTCGGCAGCGTCGACGGCGCCCTGCCGATGAAGTAACCCCCACGAACACGACGGCGCCGCCCACCGGATTCCGGTGGGCGGCGCCGTCGTAGGACGGGTCAGACGCCGGCGAGCTGCTGGGCCTTCTTGGCCTCGCGCGCGAGCATGCGGTCGCGCTGCTCCTCGAACTTGAGGACGTCCTGCCCCAGCTTCTCCAGGAAGGCGGCCAGCCGCTCCCTGGTCGCCTCGCCGCGGGCGGTGAAGTCGGTGCGCTCGAAGATGTTCCACTTCTTGAGCACCGGCTGCACGACTTCCTCGAGGTGCTGGCGCAGGTCGTAGATGCCGTGCTTGGCCATCAGGACGCCGTTGCGGCGGAAGTTCGGCATGCCCGCGCCGGGCATCTGGAAGTTCTCCACGATGAGCGCGATGGCCTCGAGCGCCTGGTCGGGGGTCAGGTCCAGGGCGGCGCCGCACATGTTGCGGTAGAAGATCATGTGCAGGTTCTCGTCGGCGGCGACGCGCTGCAGCATGCGGTCGGCGATCGGATCGTCGCAGACCTTGCCGGTGTTGCGGTGGCTGACGCGGGTGGCCAGCTCCTGGAAGGTGACGTAGGCGACCGAGTGCAGGAAGCCCGCGTCCACCTCGGTGGGGGAGGCGAAGCCGTTGGTCATGTGGACCATGCGGGCCTGCTCGAGGGCGACCGGGTCGACGCCGCGGGTGACCACCAGGTAGTCACGCATCACGATGCCGTGGCGGTTCTCCTCGGCGGTCCAGCGGCCGACCCAGGTGCCCCAGGCGCCGTCCTGGGAGAAGTTCTCGGCGATCTCCCGGTGGTAGGAGGGCAGGTTGTCCTCGGTCAGCAGGTTGGTGATCATGGCCGCCTTGGCGACCTCGCTGAGCTTGGACTGTTCCGGATCCCAATCCACGCCACCCATGGCGGCGAAGTTGCGGCCCTCGTCCCACGGGACGTAGTCGTGCGGGTGCCACTCCTTGGCGAGCGACAGGTGCCGGTTGACGTTTTCCTCGGCAACCGGCTCCAACTCGGTGAGCAGTTCGAGCTGAGTCAGATCCCTTGCCATGTAAAAACCCTTCGCTGTGGTGCTTGCGGTCGTACAGGACGCCGATGCGGCCATACCTTACGGCACCGTAGGTGTGATGCGAAACGCAACCACATCGATACCCCTACATGTCGGTATCGAGCCACAACTCCGTGGCAGGTGCCTTTGTGCTACGGACGAGTCTAGGCACATCCGCGCAGCACGTCGGGCCCTACGTCGGCCGGGCGAACAGGTGCGGACCCGCAGCGATGGGTGTATCGCCGCGGGTCCGCGAGTGTTAGCCCCGGCTATCCGCTCCCAGGAAACCGGCAGGTGATTCTCAGCGTTTGCCGCCGAGCAGACCGCCCAGTACGCCCCCGAGGGCGCCGCCCGCGTTCTTCGCCAGCGCCTCCCCGATGACCCCGCCGAGGCCGCCGCTGTTGCTCGCCCCGCCGAGCAGCCCGCCCAGCAGATCGCCGAGCCCGCCGCCGGAGGACTGCGGCGCGGGCGCGGGAGCGGGCGCCGCGGCCCCGCCGCCGCCGGTGAGCTGCTTGGCCAGGTAGGCGAGGACGATCGGGGCCAGGATCGGCAGCAGCTTGGCCATGAGGTCGTTGCCGCCGCCCCCGCCGCCGGTCGCGCCGAGGGCGCTGATCACCTGGTTCTTCTCGTCGCCGAAGACGTTGTCGACGATCTTGGCGCCGTCGGCGGTGTCGACCTGGTTCAGGTCGACACCGCCCTCGCCCTCGACGAGCCCGCCGTGGTCTCCGAGCGCGCCGAGCAGGGCCGCGGCGCCCTCGGGCCGGGCGGCGTTGACCTGCAGCCCGCCCAGCAGGGTCGGGAGCGCGGCCGAGACCGCGTCGGTGGCGGTCCGCTGGTCGACTCCGAGCTGGTCGGCGATCTGGGAGATGGGGACCTGGGAGAGCAGGTCGTCGAAGGAAGTCATCGGCTCCGCCTGTGTGTCTGAGTGCGCCCGGACAGCCCGGGTCGCGCTCAGGGTAGGGGAAACCCGCGCCCACACCGGGCTTTTGGGCCGCAGGCGGCCGGGCGCGTCGCGCCGTGTCGTGGTGCCCCCTGTAGGACTCGAACCTACGACCTAGTGATTAAAAGTCACCAGCTCTACCAACTGAGCTAAAGGGGCGCGGGGGGCAGTCTAGCCCACCGGAGGCGCCGGAGCCGAACAGCGCGGGTGGGCCCGGGTCTACCGCTTCGGGGTGGTATCGAATATTGTTGCCGGGCAATAGGTTTGAACCACAAGGGGTGTTATGGACGATCTGCGCGGGTGCCGGGGGCCGCACCCGCGTGTCGCGGTGGGCCGCGACGGGGCCGGTTGGGGTAGGCCGGGCCCGCGACGGGTGCCGCGCGATCGGATGAATATGTAGCAGCCGCAAGGATTTCGGTTGCCGAGCAGTTGCCGGAACGGATATCCGGGTCCGATGGGTGAACGGGTGTTCCGTTTGCCGCATGTCGGTCCGGGAATGCGGGTACCGTGATCGCCTGACGAATTGTGTAACAACCGGCGGGGCTTGCGTTTCGGCGGTGGCGGGCGGTGCGTGCCGGGTTGCGGAATTCATCGAGGGTCGCAGTGCCGGGCAGGCGAGGGCGGGAAGGTTGCCCGCCGCCGGGAACCGGAGGATGCCGCAGGAGGAGGCAGGTCGAAGAGGTCTGAGGGCCCGAGTGTGCACCCCCTGCGGCGCACCCGGGCAGGGGAACTATACCAGCCGGTGTGGTTCTGGGTTTTATGCAAGATTTCAAACCGAAAGTTTGATATCGAGCACGAAACCGGATTGAAGTATTGCAAAACCCATTAATTCGCGCCGACGGTCGATCCAAAGGGGGGTAGGCCTTCGGGCGGCGAGGAGCTTCGGAGGCGTTTCGAGCATGGCACGGCAGCAAGAGCGGGCCCGCCGGACACGCGCGGCGATTATCAAGTCCGCGGCCGTCGAGTTCGGGAAGAGCGGGTATGCCGCGGCATCGCTCAACCGAATACTGGAGGGGTCACGCGCCACCAAGGGCGCGATGTACTTTCATTTCGATTCCAAGGAAGACCTCGCGCGCGCGGTCCTCGAGACCGCGGTCGAGCGCTACCGCAGCAGCGCCGACCGCTGGCTGGCCCGCGCCGACCTCGGTCCGCTCGACGTGCTGCACGGGATGCTCGACGAGATCGCGCTGCGGCTCGAGCACGACACCATCGTGCAGGCCGAGTACCGCCTCGTCATCGAGCCGGACTTCCACCGCGACGCGCACAACGGCGGCGGGCGTATCGTCGGCAGGGCGACCCGGGTGCTGGCCCTGCGTGCCATCGATCACGGGCAGCTGCGCGTCGACGCCGACCCCGACCGTTTCACCCGGACGCTGTCGGCCGCGCTGGCCGGCCAGCGCTACCTGGTCGATCCGCTCGGCAACGGCGGCTCGGGCGCGGCCGACCTGCGGGCCCGGTTCGCCGAGGTGCTCGAGGTGATCGTGGAGGCGATGGCGACGCCGCTGTGGATCCAGAATTTCCGCAGCGACGGGTGGCGGGCGCAGGCGGAACTCGAAGAGCTGGGTTTGGGCGTCTGACCAGCCGATTTGGTATGTGGTGCCGACCTGTCATAAGCTATGCGAGCTCCCAACGGAAACGTTGACAGCCGGTCCGGAGAGATCCGGGACGAGCCCCCTTCGTCTAGCGGCCTAGGACGCCGCCCTTTCAAGGCGGTAGCGCGGGTTCGAATCCCGTAGGGGGTACAGTCTTCGGACTGTTGCAGTACAGCAAGGCCCTGTGGCGCAGTTGGTTAGCGCGCCGCCCTGTCACGGCGGAGGTCGCGGGTTCGAGTCCCGTCAGGGTCGCAAGTGAGCGCCGGAGTAATCCGGCGCTTCGCGTATGGCACATTTTTGGGTGCCTGCGGCCAGGTAGCTCAGTTGGTACGAGCGTCCGCCTGAAAAGCGGAAGGTCGCCGGTTCGATCCCGGCTCTGGCCACCACGAATCCCCTCACCGGAAACGCTCTGGTGCAGGGGATTTTTCGTGTCCGGGCGGGCACTGCCCGGCCCCGGGGGCCACGGGTAGTGTCGGTGGCCTTATGGGTGTCCTGCTCCTCGCGCTGCTCGGCTTCGCCGTGCTCGACGCGCTCGACGTGCTGCTGGTGGCGATCACCACGGCCGTGGTGGCGGACAGCCGGTTGACGCGGCGGTCGCCCGTGCCGGGCGGGCTCAGTTTCATCGCCGGGGTCTTCGCGGTGTCGGTGACCTTCGGGGTGCTGACCGTCCTCGGAATCGATTTCCTGTCGCGGCTGGTGGATTTCGAGCTGACGCCGACGCTGCGCTACTGGGGCGAGCTGCTGATCGGTGTCGTGCTCGTCGGGGCGGCGGCGTTGCCGGTGGCCGGGACGGCGGCGCCCGCGCACCGGTGGGTGGAGCCCGTGCGCAGGCGGCCCTGGTTGCTGGGGGTGTTCGGCTTCGCCCTCGGCCTGGCCAAGACGCCCACCTCGGTGCCGTACCTCGCGGCGCTGGCGCTGCTGGCGGCGCAGCGGCCGCTGCCGCTCGGCTGGCCGCTGATCGTCGCGGCCTACTGCGCGGTCGCGCTGGCGCTGCCGCTGATCGTGCTCGCCCTCGCGCTGCGCCGCACCCCGCGGGCCCGCCGGATCTACCGGTCGCTCGTGCGCGGGCTGACCCGCTGGGGCCCGCCGGTGGTGCGGGTGCTGTTCGTGGTGTTCGGTCTCGTGCTGATCGCCGACGCCGTGGCGCACGGCCGCGATCTGGTGTGACTCCGGACCGCGGCCCTCGAGCGGCGGCGACTGCCGCTGACCTGCGCCGTCGCGGCCGGTGTGACTGGGCGTTCGGTATCGAGTACAGTCTTGTCCGGTTCACAGCAAGGCCCTGTGGCGCAGTTGGTTAGCGCGCCGCCCTGTCACGGCGGAGGTCGCGGGTTCGAGTCCCGTCAGGGTCGCAAGGTATGCGCCGGTCGTCGCCGGCGTTCCGCTGTCTCGTGTGTGCCACTCAGGTTCACATCAGGTGGATCGAGTACGGTTCATCACGAATCTTTTCGACATGCTCGCCGCGGGTTCGGTCCGGGCGCGGGCGGAACCAGGTGAGCAGGGAGGGCGACCCTTGAGGGTTACCGTTGTTGTGCCGACCTACAACGAGCGGGAAAATCTGCCGGTGGCGGTGGAGCGGCTGACGGCGCTTCCGGTGCCCGACCTGCACGTCCTCGTGGTGGACGACAATTCCCCCGACGGCACGGGCGAGGTGGCCGACAAGCTGGCCGCCGAGCTGCCCGAGGTCGTCGGCGTGCTGCACCGCACCGAGAAGGACGGCCTCGGCCGCGCCTACGTCGCGGGGATCACCAAGGCGCTCGACGAGGGCGCCGACGTGGTCATCCAGATGGACGCGGACCTGTCGCATCCGGCCGAGGTCATCCCGGCCATGCTGGAGAAGCTCGCCGCCACCGACGCCGGCGTCGTGCTCGGGTCCCGCTATGTGCCCGGTGGCGAGGTCGCCGCGGAGTGGAAGTGGTACCGCAAGGCCCTCTCGGCCTGGGCGAACTTCTACGTCAACCTGATCCTGCGCCTCGGTGTGAAGGACGCGACGGCCGGCTTCAAGGCGTGGAAGGCCGACACCCTGCGCGCGATCGACGTCGCCTCGATCCGCAGCAACGGCTACTCCTTCCAGGTCGAGATGAACTACCGGGCGATCAAGAAGGGTTACACGATCGCCGAGGTGCCGATCCGTTTCGAGGAGCGCACGGTCGGCACGTCGAAGATGAGCCTGAAGGTGCAGCTCGAGTCGGCGCTCATGCCGTGGAAGCTGCTGTTCGGCCGCGAGGTCTAGGACATCGCGACGGAAGCCCCACCGGTCACCGGTGGGGCTTCCGTCGTTTCGGCGCGCGGGACGGCTCACGCGGTCAGCCGGTTGCGCAGGCCCTCCATCGCGACGACCAGGATGGGCACCAGGGTGACGTGCATCAGCGACAGGGCCACGGTGGAGGCGGTGTCGAAGTCGGCGGCCACGGTCAGGGCGATGGTGGCGAGGGCCAGCACCGACCCGACGGCGGCGGCGACGCGCAGGACGCCGATCCACCAGTGCGACAGCACCGCCGCGATCGTGGTGCCGATCGCGAGCGGCACGGCCGACATGATCACCACGCCGCCCGGCGCGACATCCATCGCGGTGCCGTTGTCGACGGTGACGAAGGAGCCGCCCGCGGCCGCGCCGACGGCCCACAGGATCAGGTTGACGAGGACGGCGGCGGCCACCGCGCCGAGGACGGCGGTGTAGCGGTTCAGCGCGGGCAGGGTGGGCAGGGCGCGGGTGGGGTTCGCGGTGGTCATGATCGTGTCTCCCGTTCGGTGAAGGCGATGTGACCATGTTCAAACCTGAACAATGGTTTATGTCAAGCGATCTCGGCGGCCCGCCGCGGGCGAAGCGATGAGACGCTGGTCATAGCGCCGCCGTCCGTACGATGGGGCGCGTGCGCTCGCCGACGGACACCACCGCGTGCCTGCGCGGCGCCGCCGTCGGTGCCGCGTCGGGCGCCATCGCGCTGCTGGCGCACGCGCTCGGCGGCGCGACCGGTGTCCCGGCGGGCTCCTCGCTGACCCTCCTGTTCGGCGTCTGCGCCGTGATCGGCGTGGCCACCGCGACCTTCCCGCGTGGGCACACGCCCGCGCCGACCATGCTCGTCCTGGCCGTGGGCCAGGGCGTCGGGCACCTGGCGATGTCGCTGTGCCACGGCCCGCATCCCTGGACGACGGCGATGGCCGCCGCGCACCTGGTCGCGATTCCGGTGGGCGCGGTGCTGATCCGCGCCGCGGAGACCGGGATGCGCCGCGCGGTGACCGGTGTCCGCCGCGTGTTGCGGGTGCTGGCCGGGGCGGCCCTGCTCGGCCCGCGCGTCCGGCGACCGGCGCGCGAGGACGACCGCGCCACCCGTTCGCGCCTGCTGGTCCGTCCCGATCTGGATCCCCGGGGGCCGCCCGCCGCCGCGCGCCCCGCCCTCTCACCCGTCCCGGTGTAACCGTTCCGGCCGCTCCGGCGCGCCTTCGCGCCGCGCCGCTCCCGGCCGCGGCGGCCAGGAACCGGACGCCGGCCCCGCCCCGACGCGGCAGGCCGGCCGTCCCGGCCTGCTTCCGCCTGCCACGGCACCGGCGACATCACCCTTCCGTCGATCGGAGCACCCCATGTCCCACACCGTTCGTTTCCCCCTGCGCGCGTCCCGCGCCGTCGGCCTCGCCGCCGTCGCCGCGGCGCTGTTCGGCGCGGCCGCCTGCACCGCCGATCCCGCCGCGCCCGCGCCCTCGGGCGCGTCCGCCGACCGGATCACCCTGACCGATCAGTGGATCAAGGCCGCCGATTCCGGCATGTCGGCCGCCTTCGGCACCCTGCGCAACTCCGGCGACGCGCCGGTCACCCTGGTCGCGGCCGCCAGTCCCGCGGCCGGGCGCATGGAGATCCACGAGGTCGTTGCCGGCGACACCGGCGAGAAGACCATGCGGCCCAAGGCCGGTGGGCTGGTCATCCCGGCGCACGGGGAGGCGACCCTGAAGCCCGGCGCGGACCACCTGATGTTCCTCGACCTGACCGCGCCGCTGCGCACGGGCGCCGAGACCCCGCTCACCCTCACCTTCGACGACGGCTCGACCACCGTGGTCACCGCCCGGGTCCGTGACTTCTCCGGCGGCAAGGAGAACTACGAGCCGGAGGCGGGGACGGCGCATCATGGCTGACCGGCATCTGTCGCGCCGCCGCCTGCTCGGCGGCGGCGCGGCGGTCGCGGGGGTGGCGGGCGCCGCCGGGATCGGCTGGGGCGCGGCCGGATCGGGCCGCGCGGCCACCGCCGCCGACCCCGGCCTCCGCACGGTGCCGTTCCGCGGCGTCCACCAGGCGGGCGTCGAGACCCCGCCGCAGGCGCACGCGGCCTTCGTCGGCTTCGACCTGCTCCCCGGCACGGGCCGCGCGGACGTGGCCGGACTGCTGCGGATCTGGACCGACGACGCGGCCCGGCTCACCCAGGGCGCGCCCGCGCTGGCCGACACCGAACCCGAACTGGCCGCCCGCCCGGCGGGTCTCACGGTGACGGCCGGTTTCGGCCCGACGCTGTTCGACGCGATCGGGCTGCGCGCGCTCCGGCCCGCGTGGCTCGCCCCGCTGCCCGCTTTCGGCATCGACCGTCTCGACCCGGCCTACACCGGCGCCGATCTGCTGCTGCAGGTCTGCGCCGACGAGCCGACGGCGGTCGCGCACGCGGTGCGGGTGCTGAGCAAGCACGTGCGCTCGCTGGTGGCGGTGCGGTGGGTGCAGCGCGGATTCCGGGACGCCCCGGCGGGCGCGACCATGCGGAACCTGATGGGCCAGGTCGACGGCACCGGCAACATCGCCGCGGGGTCCCCGGACTTCGCGCGGCTCGTCTGGTCCGACGGCTCCCCGCCGTGGCTGGCGGGCGGGACCTCGCTGGTGCTGCGGCGCATCGCCATCGCCCTCGACACCTGGGACGAACTGGACCAGGAGGGGCGGGAGCTGACCGTGGGCCGCCGGATCGCCGACGGCGCCCCGCTGACCGGGCACCGCGAGTCCGACGAGCCCGACCTGGCGGCCGTCGATCGGAACGGCATCCCGGTCATCCCGCCGTCGTCGCATGTCGCGCGGGCCCGGCACACCCACGACGGGGAGCGGTTCCTGCGCCGGGCCTACAACTACGACGACCCGCCCGTGCCGGGGCAGGTGTCGAACTCGGGGCTGCTGTTCGCCGCCTACCAGCGCGACATCGCCGCCCAGTTCCTGCCGGTGCAGCACCGGCTGGCCGAGGCCGACGCCCTGAACCAATGGACGACCCCCGTCGGGTCGGCCGTGTTCGCCATCCCGCCCGGCGTGCCCGGCCCGGGGAACTACCTGGGGCAGCAGCTCTTCGAGAGCTGAGTCCGGTCGGCCGGTCCGCGCGCGCGGACCGGCCGATCAGGAGGCGGGCCAGTCGAGCAGGGTGTCCTCGTAGAGCCTGCGTACCTCCTCGACGCGGTCGTCGAGTTCGGCCGGGTCCCACGCGGACACGTCGATCGGCGGCAGCACCGCCACGTCGACCACGCCGGGCCGCGCGAACGGCGAATCCCGCCAGGCGATCTCGCCCGCGTTGCGGATGACGACCGGGATCACCGGCACGCCCGCCTGGCGGGCGATGTGGAAGGCGCCCTTCTTGAAGGGGCCTGGGCCGGGAGTGTAGGAGCGGGTGCCCTCGGGCGCCACCGCGACCGAGAGCCCGTCCCGCAGCGTCGAGACCACCGGTTCGAGGGCGGCGCGCGCGCTCGCGGAGTCGGCGCGGTCGATGAAGGTCACGCCGACGAAGCGCATCAACGGGCCGAAGACCGGGTTGCGGGTGAGTTCCTTCTTCGCGATCGCGGTCACCCCGCCGCCGAGCACGTACGGGACGATGATCACGTCGAACTGGCTCTGGTGGTTGAACAGGAACACCGCGGGGCGCGGGGCGCGCGCGTGCTCGGCGCCGGTGACCCGGACCGTGACGTCGAGGGTGCGCAGGGTCGCCGCCGTCGCGTCGTGCATGAGCCCGTCGGCCATGGCGCGGCGCCGCCGGGTCGGCGCCTTGCGCGCCACGCCGAACAGCGCGCCCGCCAGCAGCGCGGCGAACCCGGCGACGGTGCGCAGCCGGTCCCCGGCGCCGGGGGCGGGGCGCGGCCGGAACCGCGCCGTC
>NZ_BAGK01000028.1 GCF_000308795.1 Nocardia thailandica NBRC 100428
GGTGACCTGCCCGCGGCGCGGGCGACCGCCGCCGGTCTCGGGCTGGTCAAGGCGCGGGAGCTGTGGCAGATGCGCCGCGACCTGGCTACCCCGCCGCTACCCGAGCTCACCCCGCCCGCGGACATCGTGCTGCGGACCTACGCGGGCCCCGCCGACGACGCCGAGATCCTGCGGGTCAACAACGCGGCCTTCTCCTGGCACCCCGAGCAGGGCGGCTGGACCGAGCGCGACATCGCCGCCCGTCGCGCCGAATCCTGGTTCGATCCGCGCGGGCTGTTCCTCGCCGTCGACGCGCAGGCGCCGGAGCGGCTGCTCGGCTTCCACTGGACCAAGGTCCACCGCGAGGAGAAACCGCCGGTCGGCGAGGTGTACGTGGTGGGCGTCGACCCCGCCGCCCAGGGCCGCGGGCTCGGCAGGCTGCTGACCCTCGCGGGCCTGCGCCACCTGCGCGAGCGCGGCCTCGGCACGGTGCTGCTCTACACCGAGGCCGACAACGCCGCGGCCGTGCGCACCTACACGCACCTCGGATTCGCCACCGCGCACATCGATGTGGCGTACGCCACGATGGGCGAATAGTCGCGGCCCCTTCGGGTACGCCTGCGTAAAACTGGGGCAAACGTCACATTCGTCCCCTGAATCGCGCCGGGCTGTTCATTCTCCGTTAACCCCGAGCCGTGCCTCTGTCAACCGGACGACCCTACGTTGATCGAGGGCGGCGGCACTGCCGCCTGGTGCGCATGTTCCCTCGCGAACCGCACCACCCCACTCGTCCGGCCGGTGAGGGACCGGGCGAGTTGCACGCGATGGCTGCTCCCCGCAGCCGCAGACGGAGGAACCGTGAACTTCAAGCGCACCAGCGCCCTCGTCGGCATCCTGGCCGCAGGCGCCATGACCCTGAGCGCCTGTGGCAGCGACGAGAACACCGCCACCGGCGACGGCGGCTCGAAGGTCGACGTGACCTGCTCGGGCAAGAAGGCGCTCAAGGCCAGCGGCTCGTCGGCGCAGAAGAACGCCATGGAGCGCTTCGTCGCCGCCTACGAGGCCAACTGCGACGGCTACACCCTCAACTACACTCCCTCGGGTTCGGGTGCGGGCATCAACGACTTCCTCGGCAAGCAGACCGACTTCGCCGGTTCGGACTCGCCGCTGAGCTCCAGCAAGGGCGAGGTCGCCAAGGCCGCCGACCGCTGCGGCGCCCCGGCGTGGAACCTGCCGACCGTGTTCGGCCCGATCGCCATCGCGTTCAACGTCGACGGCGTGACCGACCTGGTCCTCGACGGCCCGACCGCCGCCAAGGTGTTCAACGGCTCCGTCACCACCTGGGACGCCCCGGAGATCAAGGCGCTCAACCCCAACGCCAAGCTCCCCTCGGAGAAGATCTCGGTGATCTTCCGCTCCGACGAGTCGGGTACCACCGACAACTTCCAGCTGTACCTGGACGCGGCCTCCAACGGCGCCTGGGGCAAGGGCGCGGGCAAGACCTTCGCCGGCGGTACCGGTGAGGGCGCCAAGGGCAGCGACGGCGTCGCCAACGCGGTCAAGACCACCAAGAACTCGGTCACCTACGTCGAGTGGTCCTTCGCCAAGACCCAGAACCTCGGCGTCACCCAGATCGTCACCTCCGCCTCCAAGGACCCGGTCAAGCTGACCGGCGAGACCGCGGCCAAGGCGATCGACTCGGTGAAGATCAAGGGCGAGGGCAACGACCTGGTCCTGGACACCAGCTCGTTCTACAAGCCGACCGTGGCCGGCGCGTACCCGATCATCCTGCCGACCTACGAGGTCGTCTGCAGCAAGTACGACGCCGACACCGCGCCCGCCGTCAAGGCGTTCCTGACCTCGGCCGTCAACAACGGTCAGAAGGGCCTCGACGCCAACGGCTACGTCCCGATCCCGGACGCGTTCAAGACCAAGCTGACCACCGCGATCAACGCCATCTCCTGATCGCGGTCCAGCCATGACCATGCACCCTGAGGTGACCGCCGCGGGCTCGTCGGATTCGACGGGCCTGCGGGCGGCTGGAGATACTGCCCCTATGCCGACCGATCCGAAGAACACCGACCCGGCCCCGACCGGCATTCGCCGCGGCCAGGGCGAGACCGCGGAGAAGCTGTTCTCCTGGGCCGCCACCGCCGCAGGCGCGACGATCGTCGCGGCGATCGCGCTGATCGCGCTGTTCCTGCTGGTCCGGGCAGTGCCTTCCCTCCGGGTGGACGAGGTCAACTTCTTCACCAGCGCGGAGTTCGTCACCACCAACGCCGACCACCTGCGGTTCGGCATCCGTGACCTGCTGATGGTCACCGTGCTGAGCTCGCTGTTCGCGCTGATCATCGCGGTGCCCATCGGGGTGGGCATCGCGCTGTTCCTCACCCAGTACGCGCCCAAGCAGCTGGCCAAGCCGTTCGCGATGCTGGTCGACCTGCTCGCCGCGGTGCCCTCGATCGTGTTCGGCCTGTGGGGCCTGCTGGTGCTCGCGCCGAAGATCGCGCCGGTGCAGGAGTTCCTGAACGGCAAGATGGGCTGGTTCTTCCTGTTCTCCGACGGCAACGTCTCGCTGGCGGGCGGCGGCACCATCTTCACCGCGGGCATCGTGCTGGCGGTGATGATCCTGCCGATCATCACCTCGGTCTCGCGCGAGGTGTTCTCGCTGACCCCCCGCGCGCACATCGAGGCCGCGCAGGCGCTCGGCGCGACCAAGTGGGAGGTCGTGCGGATGACCGTGCTGCCGTACGGCCGCTCGGGCGTGATCGCCGGCTCGATGCTCGGCCTCGGCCGCGCGCTCGGTGAGACCATCGCGGTCCTGCTGGTGCTGCGCACCGCGACCGTGCCGGGTGGCTGGTCGCTGTTCGACGGCGGCTACACCTTCGCGTCCAAGATCGCTTCGGCGGCATCCGAATTCAGCGCGCCGCTGCCCACCGGCGCCTACATCGCCGCGGGCTTCGTGCTCTTCGCGCTGACCTTCATCGTCAACGCGCTGGCCCGACTGGCCGCCGGTGGAAGGGTGAACGGCTGATGACCACCTCGACCACGCTCGACAAGCCGGTCAAGGCACCGACCTTCCGGCACGTGAGCCCCGCGCGCCGCTTCAAGAACAACCTCGCCACCGGCATCGTCTGGGCGTGTTTCGTCATCGCCCTGATCCCGCTGTGCTGGGTGCTGTGGCTGGTGCTGAGCAACGGCATCGAGACCGTCCTGTCCTCGGACTGGTGGCTCAAGTCGCAGAAGGGCATCCTGCCCGACGAGACCGGCGGCGGCGTCTACCACGCCATCTACGGCACCATCGTGCAGTCGGCGACGGCCGCGGTCATCGCCGTGCCGCTGGGCATGATGGCCGCCATCTACCTGGTCGAATACGGTCGCGGCCGGCTGGCGCGGGTGACCACGTTCATGGTCGACATCCTCGCGGGCGTGCCCTCGATCGTGGCCGCCCTGTTCATCTTCGCGCTGTGGATCGCCACCTTCGGCGCCCCGCAGAGCTCGTTCGCGGTATCGCTTGCCCTGGTGCTGCTGATGCTGCCCGTGGTGGTGCGCAGCACCGAGGAGATGCTGAAGCTGGTGCCCGACGAGCTGCGGGAGGCCTCCTACGCGCTCGGCGTGCCGAAGTGGAAGACCATCCTGCGCATCGTGGTGCCCACCGCGCTGCCGGGCATGATCTCCGGCATCCTGCTCGCCCTCGCCCGCGTCATGGGTGAGACCGCGCCGGTGCTGGTGCTGGTCGGCTACTCCAAGTCGATCAACTACGACCTGTTCGACGGCAACATGGCCTCGCTGCCCCTGCTCATCTACACCGAGCTGGGCAACGCCGAGGACGCGGGCCGTCAGCGTGTCTGGGGTGCGGCGCTGACGCTCATCCTGATCATCGCGGCCCTGTACCTGGCGGCCGCCGCGGTCAACAAGCTGCTCACCCGGAACCGATAAGAAGCGAAACGGACAACTCTGATGGCCAAGCGGATCGACGTCAAAGATCTGAACATTTTCTACGGCAAGTTCCACGCCGTCTCGAACGTGGACCTGACCGTGCTGCCGCGCAGTGTCACCGCCTTCATCGGTCCCTCCGGCTGCGGTAAGTCCACCGTGCTGCGGTCGCTGAACCGCATGCACGAGGTGACCCCGAACGCCCGGGTCGAGGGCGCGGTGCTGCTCGACGGCGAGGACATCTACGGCTCGTCGGTGGACCCGGTCGGCGTGCGCCGCACCATCGGCATGGTGTTCCAGCGCCCCAACCCGTTCCCCACCATGTCCATCCGCGACAACGTGGTGGCCGGGCTGAAGCTGCAGGGCGTGCGCAACAAGAAGGAGCTCGACGAGGTCGCCGAGCGCTCGCTGCGCGGCGCGAACCTGTGGAACGAGGTCAAGGACCGCCTGGACAAGCCGGGCGGCGGTCTCTCCGGCGGTCAGCAGCAGCGCCTGTGCATCGCCCGCGCGATCGCGGTCTCGCCCGACGTGCTGCTGATGGACGAGCCCTGTTCGGCGCTGGACCCGATCTCCACCCTGGCGATCGAGGACCTGATCACCGAGCTGAAGAAGGAATTCACCATCGTCATCGTCACCCACAACATGCAGCAGGCCGCGCGGGTGAGCGACCAGACCGGCTTCTTCAACCTCGAGGCGCAGGGCAAGCCCGGCAAGCTGATCGAAATCGACGACACCGAGAAGATCTTCTCCAACCCGACCCAGCGGGCCACCGAGGACTACATCTCCGGCCGCTTCGGCTAGACCGGATCGACGAAGAAGCCCCGCACCGGATTCCGGTGCGGGGCTTCTTCGTTCATGCCTGTGCGCTGTCGGGCCGCGCGATCAGCGGGCGACCCAGCCGTAGGCGCCCCGGCCGTACGAGTAGCAGACCCACTTCGTGCCGCCCTCGTACTTCACGTTGCCGACGGTGTGCGCGTTGCAGGGCGCCGACGGCGCGGCCGACGCGGGCGCGGCGAGCAACGTGGCGCCCAGAATCGACGCCGCGCCGACCAGCGCACCGGTGAACAGACGAATTGCCATAGCGAAACCTCTTCCCCTTCAATACATCCCAGAGGTCGCTCGTTCGACCCCCCCAAGATCGCAGCGTACCGACACGCGCCGGGGGAGGCAACGGATTTCGTCGCCTCGGCTCAGGCGTCGTCCTCGTCGCCCGGCAGGACGCCGGTGACCAGGAAGATGACGCGGCGGCCGATCTCCACCGCGTGGTCGGCGAAGCGCTCGTAGTAGCGGCCGAGCAGGGTGACGTCGACGGCCGACGCGACGCCGTACTTCCACTCGCGGTCCATCAGCAGCGTGAACAGGTGACGGTGCAGGTCGTCCATCGCCTCGTCGTCGGTGTTGAGCTGCGCGGCGCGCTCGGGATCGCGTGTCTCGAGCACCTCCTTGGCGCCGGCGCCCATGTTGACCGCGATGCGGCCCATCTCGGCGAAGTAGCCGTTGACGGCCTCGGGTAGGGCATGGTTGGGGTGGCGGCGGCGCGCGACCTTGGCCACGTGCAGCGCCAGCGCGCCCATCCGGTTGACGTCGGCCACGATCTGGATGGCGCTGACGACCTGGCGCAGGTCGCCGGCGACGGGGGCCTGCAGTGCCAGCAGCGCGAACGCCTTCTCCTCGGCCTCGGCGATCTTGCCGCCGATCTGGTCGTGGTCGGAGATGACCTGCTCGGCCAGGGCGAGGTCGGCCTGCAGCAGCGACTGAGTGGCCTGTTCCATGGCCTTGCCAGCGAGACCGGCCATATCGCCCAGGAGGTTGGCGAGATCGGCCATTTGCTCGTTGTAGATGACACGCATGATCCCAGACAGTAGCCGTTGACCTGCGCCTCTGTCACCCAACGCCAGGTTAATGCCGTGTGGCGAGGCGGCGGTTCACTTGCAGGTGTCGTCGGCGGCGTTCATGTGCTCGAGGTCCGAGGGCAGGGCGACCGGGCCCGCGCTGTGCGGGGTGCCGATCGGCACGTTCGGCAGGGCGGCGCCGACCGTGGTCGGGGTGCGCACGGTGCCCGCGAAATCGCTGCCGAGGACGACCTCGACGATGGTGCCGAGTTCGTCGGCCTGTTCGAGGCTGGCGCCCGGGACGGCGCTGGCCACGGTGGCCGCCTCCGCCTCCTGGCCCGCCGCGAAGCGGATCTTCGACGAGGTCACGGTGCCGTCCGCGTAGTTGCCGGTGGCGTAGATCTGGAAGCCCTGGTTGCCGAGGCCGGTGGCGGCGCGGTTGGCGACGCCGGCGACACCGGAGCCGTTGGACACGCGCAGCGAGATGGTCCCGGGGGACACCGCGTACAGCGTCGGCGCGGCCGGTGCGGGGGTCTGCGCGGAGCTGGTGATCTCGGGCGCCTTCTTCTCGCCGGGCAGCGGCTGGTCGTCGATGATCGCGCGGAAGATGGCCTTGATGTCGGTCTCGCGCGGGATCTCGTTGCCGTAGGAGGTGGTGCCCGCGGTCGGGATGGTCAGGAAGGTGACCGCGCCCGCGTCCATCTTCTGCAGCGAGCGGCCGAGCAGCAGCAGGTCCTGCGGCGCCACCTTGTCGACGAAGGTGTGGCTGGTGAAGGCGTTGACGAAGCCGTTGAGCTTGCCCGGATCGAACAGCACCCGGCCCGACAGCGCGCCGCGCAGCAGCGACGCGAGGAAGCGCTGCTGCCGGTTGATGCGGTCGTAGTCGGAGCGCTCCTCGCCGACGACGTGGCGGGCGCGCACGTAGTTCAGCGCGGTCTCCCCGGAGATGTGCTGGCGGCCGGAGCTCTCCAGCACCGTGCCGAGCACGCCGTCGATGATCGGCTTGGTCGTGCAGACGTCGACGCCGCCGATCTGGTCGACCATGGCCTCGAAACCGGCGAAGTCGACTCCGATGAAGTGACCGATGTTCAGGCCCGACATCTTGCGGACCACGTCGACCAGGCACTTGGGGCCGCCGAGCGCGTAGACCGAGTTGAGCTTGGCGCCCATGTCCGGCGGGAACTTCTGGTCGGTGTAGACGCCCTTGTCGTTGTCCCAGCCGCTGCACGTCGGCCGGGTCACGTCCAGGTCGCGCGGGAAGGACACCACGACCACCCGGGAGCGGTCCTTGGGGATGTTGACGAGCATGACCGTGTCCGCGCGGGCGCCCTCGGCGTCGTCCACGGACCCGGCGCCGACCTGGCCGTTGAGGCCGGCGCGGGTGTCGGTGCCGACGATGAGGTAGTTCTCGTCGCCGAGCTGGAGGTTGGAGTCGAGCACGTCCTCGGTCGAGCCGCCGAGGGCGTCGATCTTGGTCATGCTGTTGTTCGTGGCCTGTAGGTAGCTCCAGCCGCCGCCGGTGGCGACCAGCGCGATGACCGCGGCGAAGGTCAGCGCGACCCGGCCCGCCATGCGGGCGCTGCGTCCGCGGCGCGAGTCCTCGCGCGGCGGGCGGGCGGCCTCGGTGGCGCCGACCTTCTTCGGTCGTTCGCGGCGGTCGGGCGCGGGCACATCGGTGATCTTGGGCAGCACCTCGGTGACCGGGTCGCCGGTCGGGGCGGGTCCGGTCGCCGCGAAGGCGGTGGTGGCCGT
>NZ_BAGK01000027.1 GCF_000308795.1 Nocardia thailandica NBRC 100428
GGCGGCCGACGCCGCGGCCGTGCGCGCGGCGCTCGACGACCTGGCCGAGCTGCCGGCCGAGCAGGTGGGCGTGGTGCTGGCCGCGATGGTGCGCGAGCAGCTCGAGATCGCCCATCCGGACGGGCTGGACGGCGACGACGTGCGCGCCGTGCTGGAACCGGCGGTGCGGGGCGCGGCATGGCTGCCGGAGCTCGAGGCCGCCGCGTTCGTCGCGGCGCTCACGGGCGCGCTGGGGGTGAGCGGGTCCGACGAGCCGCCACCACCGCCGCGGGCGTTGCAGGCGGCGGGCGTCGTACTCACCGCGCGGTTGTGCGGGACCACCGGCGTGCCCGCGACCGATTCGCTGCGGCGGGCGCTGGCCGAGATCGCCCGGGCCGAGACCGTGGAAATGCCCTGACCACGCGGGCGGACACGGAGAGAAGTGGCGATCCGGTGAATTCGTCGCCGAGGCGTACATTTCCCAGGGATATCACCGAATAAACCCGAAAGTGATACAGATCACACCACCATCCGCCCTCGGCGGCCGCCGCCATCCGTCACAAAAACCGGTCTTCACCAGGCACTATGTGCGCCTCGCCGCGTCGTTCCCGCGTACCGACCGGAATTCACCCACCTGACGAGAACATGAGAAATCATCGAATCACGGTTTGATAACTACCCGTCTGGACACTCTCCTGACATGACCAACTCACGTAATCGGACAACGAATACGACGAGCAT
>NZ_BAGK01000026.1 GCF_000308795.1 Nocardia thailandica NBRC 100428
CACCGCCCAGGACATGCTCGACCTGCTCGGCGGCGACGCGGCCAAGCTGGCCTCGCTCGAGCAGCAGGTCGCCCGGCACCTCGGCTTCGCCGACGTGTTCACCAGCGTCGGGCAT